>NZ_JBDYCV010000004.1:0-44176 GCF_040495915.1 Shigella sp. FJ200513
TTGGGTTTTTCTGCTCATTATTAGCTCCTTCTGATGCCATTCTATTTCAGGAAGGAGTGTCCGTTAAACTCAGGCTATCTCAATAAACCGTGCTGTGTAACTGCTGTGGATCAAATCTGACCACAACTTTTTTCACTCCGGCATTCATTAATGCCATGTTGTAATAAACGTTTTTCGCGCCTTTAAGGGAGCCGCCAACTTTAAGCGTAAACTCGCCTTTGCGTGAAACGTTCACCGCCTCGGCAGGCAGTAACAGCATCCGTTTTTGTTCTTCGGTTGGCTTACGCACAATCGTTCTGGCGTATTCACGCTCGAAAACATCATCAAACGAGAGTTTGCCCCCGCACATTTCTGTTTCACGGCCTGTTCTGGCATTGAACATCGCCACACCTTCGGCAAAGGTTTTCAGAAACAGCTCTGCATCAACAGCGTGGTCGCCATAGTTATCAGGTTTTGCCTGCGGATTTGGCCCCGTATATGCGCCAGCCAGTGCCGGATGCTTATCAACGTATTCCTCAAGCCCACCAACACCGAAAGCACGTTCAACAGGTTTTGCCTGGCCCCAGCCTTTACCGGCAACAACGCTTGTCCAGTGCATTTTCGCACCCATCAGTAAAAACAGTCCTTTTGGATCGTCCTCTTTTACCTTAAAGCGGTAGCGATTGGGCGCGCCTCCCGTCAGCCATTTATTCGCAGCACCACGGGTGTTATCAATGGTGATGTGAAAATCCTCCGGGATACTGTAGCGAGTCACAACATCCATGAACGAGAGGCGAATTGAATCAATGTTCTCGCTCACATCGCAGCGCCAGCCCAGAATTTTTCGGGTTTTCACATCCTGCCAGAACCATGTTTTCGGACGGATCACATCACCGTTAAACCAGCGTACAAAGACGTTATGCAGATAACCGTCGCCGTTGATCCACTGCATGGCGTCCAGGTGTTCCACAGTTCGCTGCTGTGCCGGTATCAGATGCATCAGTGCATGTTCACCTTCACGACAGGCAACAACCATTGCCTCGTCCAGTTGCTGAATCCGGCGAAAGGCCGTGGCACGGGAGGGAATACTCCAGCCATGCTCGCGGGCTGCCAGTTCCAGACGCTCATAACATTTGCGGAAGGCGGGTTTTTCCGGTCGCAGATAATCTGCAATCAGAAACTGCCAGGCATCCTCGTCAAATTCACTTTTGTGAACATTGCGACGGGATGCTCCACGTCCATCAACAAGTGCAGCCGCCCAGTCAGGCTTCGCAAACTTCTGTACCTGGTAATACTTGTCCCGCAAAGTGGATGCGCTGACCTGGTAATGCCCTGCAACGGTCGCAAAAGCCGTTTTCGTTGAAATCCCCTGGTTCAGCATTTCGTCTGTGGCCTGAATTGAGGGCAACCATTTTTCAGCCAGGCTGCGCTGGGAATCGCTGGCTTTATCCCATTTGCTCCATAGTGCCTCACGATCATAATCATGAGCTTCCAGCGTGGGGCGGGCGATTTCAAAACATCCCTGACTGGTTTTAAATTTTCCTTGTTGGAGCAAAACTTCAGCTCGAGCAATGTTAGGAAGAGAAGATATATGGTATTCGTAAGCAACCCCTCTAATTCCTTCTCTTCTTCTCTTGAGCCATCCTTCTCTCTGAGCTCTTTTGTGAACCCCCATTAATGAACCAGGTAAACCAGATAAACCCATGCATTCAATTGCTGATATCCACTCTCTCATTGTGATCCCTTAGATATCTACTAGGCCAAATTTCCTCAGGTTTCATGTTTAAGGCGTCAGCAATAATGCGTTCACCTTTAGGCCATGGCCTGACTAATGCATTTGCAAGCGTCCCGGTTGAATAACCTGAACGTCTGGACAATTTTGCCAGAGGGGTTCCTGTTTTTTTGAGGGCCGCAATCACGTCGGCCCGATGCCAATCGTTACTCATCTTTCGCACACCAACCATATTGCGTATGATAAAGGGTTACCAAAACAAATAATTCGTCTTGATTATCTGTTTTATACATTACCAAATAAACCAAACCGGTTTATATCAGTTAATGTGGTTTATTTTGTAATCCATTGATTTTTATATAGATAAATCTGGTAAACTTAGTTTATGAAAAGCGCAAATGAGATAAACCAGTGGATGACACCCAAACAAATTACTGAACTGGATGGAATGCCTGGGACAATACAGGGGGTGCATAAACGAGCAAAGAAAGAAGGATGGCCGAAGCGTTCACAAGAAGGGCGTCGCGGGCCTGGGGTTGAATATATCCCGGCAATACCGGCTATGCAAAAAATTGCTATCGAAGAAATGAATGCTGATACATTGAAAATGTTCTCCCTGTTAATCAATAAACTAGGAGAAAATGAAGTCCGAGAGATAGAGCTAAACATGGCTAAATATGGGCTTTCCGGATTAATGCAAGAACGCCCCTCCATCTCCGTTGACACCCTATTGGCAACGCTGGGTATTGATCGCCAAACACTACAAACAGCTTTGGCGCTGCATAAATTACCTCCAGAAACTCGCCAAGAGATTTTGTCAATGTATGGTGTTCATAAACAGGAAGAGCCTGTAGCTCCTTTGTTGGAACCACAAGATGCGAAAAAAGCCGTATAACAACCATGAGCCAGCTAAAACATACTTCACCTCACATAATCACACATGTAACATACCTAAACGGCATGAGCTGATTTGTGATATGAGTCATTTGATGACAGCCTGGTTGTTATCGGTTTTGAACGTTTTTTGAAGCTATGATTGAAATGATTTATAGTGTTTTTGTTTTTCGTTTTTTCAATGAAACAAAAGCAATTTTTTACTATCTTTCGCGTTTCATTGGTTAACGCCTAAAATTTGTACTACAGGCTTGCAAGCCCCACCAAATCTAATCCCATCAGATCCCGAATAATCCAATGTTCTCCCGGTTTTTTCGTACTTCAAGTGAATCAATACACTGGGGCAAACGCTAACCCGTTTCCGCCAGCGTAAACATATGCTGGAAAGTATTGATAGCGCCAGCCAGAAGCAAATTGATGAGATGTTTAATGCCTATGCTCGCGGTGAACCCAAAGACGAACTGCCGACCGGCATTGACCCCTTGACGCTAAACGCGGTGCGAAAACTGTTTAAAGAGCCTGGTGTGCAACATACGGCAGAAACGGTGGCGCAGGCACTGACCATCAGCCGCACCACTGCCAGGCGTTATCTTGAATATTGCGCCAGCCGCCATCTGATTATTGCTGAAATTGTTCACGGCAAAGTTGGCAGACCACAACGCATATACCACAGTGGGTGACATGATAAAGCCGGAGGAAACTTGCCTCCGGCATTACTATTTACTTGCCTGTGACCGCTGCTGCCGTTCCTGGCACCATCAGCTCTGTAGCAACGATAACAATCACTAGCCCAACAAGCACCGGCACCGAGGTGCGTTTTACGACTTCAAATGGTGAGATTTTCGCCATCCCGGCAACCGCAACGACTACGCCAGAAACGGGTGATAGGGTACGACCCAGGTTTGACGCCTGCAGCATCGGGATAGTCAAATACGCCGGGTTAATGCCGGAAGAGTGCGCCAGTTTCGGGATCATCTCAACAAACGCATAAAACGGCGCATTGCCTGAACCGGTCGTGACTGCCGCCAGCATGGTCAGAATCACCAATACCAGCATCAGGATGATACTCGCCGAACCAAACGAGGTAGCGATAGAAATCAGACTTTGAATAAAGCCGATGGTGCTAAGCCCCTGAGCGAATACCCCAGCGGCAACCAGCAGCATCACCACGTTAGCAAACGCATCTGCCATCCCGCGATAAGCCACTTCCAGACCAGAGAAAACTTTCTGGGTATTAAAGCTGCGGAGGAACTCCAGAATGGAGGCAATCAGCATACAAATCACCAGAATAGTGATGATGTGTAATTGCGGACCCCATTTACCGTCAAAAATCAGTACACCGATGATCGGCGTGAACGGCAAAATGGCATAAAACGCGGGGGCAGTGGTGGTGATTTCACTGACATCTAACATTTCATGAGAGATGTGCTCTTTTTTATCCAGATAACGTTGCCAGAAGAAGTGGGCGATCGCCATGCCGATAATTGCAGCAATTGAGATAGGCAGCGTCGTTTTGAAGGCGAAGTCAATCAGCGACATTTCGGAAGCCTGCGCCGCCAGCACCACATCCCCTGAAGTCGGTGCGAGAATAATCGCCGCCGGGGAGGCACAAATGGCAGCTGCTGCGCCACGACTGATACCAACGTTTACCATCACCGGAAACAGGGTTGCCATCAGCAAAACCCCCAGACCGGTTGCGGAAGAGACGGCCAGTGACATCAGACAAGCAACAAAATAGGCGGCAATCATCAGCAGGTAAGGGGAGTTAATATACTGCAATGGTTTTGACGCCAGCTTGACCACCATATCATTCGCGCCGATATGGGTCATGTAAGCGGCAAAGCCACACAGCATCATAATCATCATGCCGAGGTCGCCGCCGCGGCTCATTAGTAATATTTTAACGTATTCAACGATATCCGTGGCGCTGTAGCCTGTTGAAGCCTGGCTGGACGGTAACACTTTGTGCCCCATAATGGCACTGATAATCAGCAATAACAGGCCACCGACAAATAACACACCAGTGGCGGAATACCCTTTAATGATGTAGCGAGCCACACCCACAATAACCACAACCCCAATAAGGAGTTCAATGAATGTCAGCATAATTTTTCCTGTCTCCAGGCCCAAAGTAAATAATAAAAACTTCCTAAAGCTTAAGGAAAAAATATGCCCAATAAATTGGCGATGAATGCTGATTAAAATCAAGAAAAACTGCCATTAAGACATTGAAGTTGCTGTTTTTATACATAGATAACAAAACGCATATTTAGCGGTTGGCAATTATCACATAATAATGTGTGTAAATTGATGGTGGATTGATGCAAATTTGTTAATTGCAATGGTGTTAGCTGCGGCTGTGCGCTCAAAAAATAATCTAATATGAGCATGGGTTGACGATATATATTATATACTTCGTTAAGATGATTGTTGTATCTCGTTAAAAAAATAAAATAATTTTTCCTTGATTGCATTTTGTCATCAAAAAAGACTTGGTTTTTCTTTTTTGACTATTCCCATCGCAGAAAACGACGCATCATCTTTAATCGATGCGCGGAAATATTTAACTTGAACAAGCGGAAATAAATAGAGCAGCTATTCAGATTATTCTTTATGTTGGGTCTATTAAGGTTATGTTAATTGTAGCTTTGCTATGCTAGTAGTAGATTTTTGATAAATGTTTTATGGTCACAAATGAACGTGAGTAAATATGTCGCTATCTTTTCCTTTGTTTTTATTCAGTTAATCAGCGTTGGTAAAGTTTTTGCTAACGCAGATGAGAGGATGACAACGTTTAGAGAAAATATTGCACAAACCTGGCAACAGCCTGAACATTATGATTTATATATTCCTGCCATCACCTGGCATGCACGTTTCGCTTACGACAAAGAAAAAACCGATCGCTATAACGAGCGACCGTGGGGTGGCGGTTTTGGCCTGTCGCGTTGGGATGAAAAAGGAAACTGGCATGGCCTGTATGCCATGGCATTTAAGGACTCGTGGAACAAATGGGAACCGATTGCCGGATACGGATGGGAAAGTACCTGGCGACCGCTGGCGGATGAAAATTTTCATTTAGGTCTGGGATTCACCGCTGGCGTAACGGCACGCGATAACTGGAATTACATCCCTCTCCCGGTTCTACTGCCATTGGCCTCCGTGGGTTATGGCCCAGTGACTTTTCAGATGACCTACATTCCGGGTACCTACAACAATGGCAATGTGTACTTTGCCTGGATGCGCTTTCAGTTTTGAGACAAATGAAGTTTTAGTAACTTCTTTAAAATCAATAACTAAAATAAGCAACATCAAAAATAACGCGACTTTTATCACTTTTTAGTAAAGTTGCACTGGACAAAGCGTACCACAATTGGTGTACTGATAACCGACACAGCATTTGTGTCTATTTTTCATGTAAAGGTAATTTTGATGTCTAAGATTAAAGGTAACGTTAAGTGGTTTAATGAGTCCAAAGGATTCGGTTTCATTACTCCGGAAGACGGCAGCAAAGACGTGTTCGTACACTTCTCTGCAATCCAGACTAATGGTTTTAAAACTCTTGCTGAAGGTCAGCGCGTAGAGTTCGAAATCACTAACGGTGCCAAAGGCCCTTCTGCTGCAAACGTAATCGCTCTGTAAGATACGTCAGCAAGAATTCAAAACCCGCTTAATCAGCGGGTTTTTTTTGGTCTTTAGTGTACGGTTGAGGCCGAAAACAGCCAGAATGCCAGTGCGGTCATGGCAAAAGACCCCAGAAGGTTGACGAAAACGTTCAGTAATGCCCAGCCAAAGCGGCCCTCTTGTAACAAAAACACCACTTCTGCCGAAAATGTTGAGAAGGTTGTTAGACCGCCACAAAATCCGGTGGTGATTAATACTTTCCACACTGGATCAATGTTCGTCATCCTGCTGAACCAGGCGAATCCCATTCCTATGATGAATGCCCCAATCAGGTTTGCTGCCAGCGTCCCCAACGGAATCGCCTGATGCAGCGGGTTAAATCGCATACTTAACAGCCATCTCGCTACGCTTCCCGTACCACCGCCAATAAAAACTGCTAAAAGAAGTTGTAACACTGCAAAATCCTGCTATTTGATTTGTATGAGTGATAAGTGTAACGCCGAATAATCGTCGTTGGCGAATTTTACGACTCTGACAGGAGGTGGCAATGCTGGTTGCTGCAGGACAGTTTGCTGTTACATCTGTGTGGGAAAAGAACGCTGAGATTTGTGCCTCGTTGATGGCGCAGGCGGCGGAAAACGACGTATCGCTGTTTGTCCTGCCGGAAGCATTGCTGGCGCGCGATGATCATGATGCAGATCTATCGGTTAAATCAGCACAGCTGCTGGAAGGCGAATTCCTCGGACGTTTACGGCGAGAAAGTAAACGTAACATGATGACGACAATTCTGACGATTCATCTTCCTTCAACGCCGGGGCGCGCATGGAATATGCTGGTGGCACTTCAGGCAGGAAACATCGTCGCCCGTTATGCCAAACTGCATCTCTATGATGCATTTGCCATTCAGGAATCACGCCATGTTGATGCTGGTAATGAAATAGCTCCGTTACTGGAGGTGGAAGGGATGAAGGTCGGTCTGATGACCTGTTATGACTTACGCTTTCCAGAGCTGGCGCTGGCACAGGCTTTACAGGGAGCTGAAATCCTGGTACTTCCTGCCGCCTGGGTTCGTGGGCCGCTCAAAGAGCATCACTGGTCAACGTTGCTTGCCGCTCGTGCGCTGGATACCACCTGTTATATGGTGGCGGCGGGGGAGTGCGGGAACAAAAATATCGGGCAAAGCCGGATTATAGATCCCTTTGGCGTCACCATTGCGGCAGCGTCAGAAATGCCTGCACTCATTATGGCGGAAGTGACGCCCGAACGTGTGCGTCAGGTGCGCGCGCAACTGCCCATCTTAAACAACCGTCGCTTTGCGCCGCCGCAATTATTATGATGTTTTTTTACTCGGCGCTTGATTCACCTTGTTACAGATTGCTATTGTGTGCGCGCGTCGAATGACCGTTAATATTCTCTGGTTTTTAAGGCGCGTTCTGTTGCCGGTTATATGTCAAGAAGGTATCTATGGGTGAGATTAGTATTACCAAACTGCTGGTAGTTGCGGCGCTGGTCGTTCTGCTGTTTGGGACTAAGAAGTTACGTACGCTGGGCGGAGACCTTGGAGCGGCCATTAAAGGGTTCAAGAAGGCGATGAATGATGACGATGCTGCGGCGAAAAAAGGCGCAGACGTTGATCTTCAGGCTGAAAAGCTCTCTCATAAAGAGTGACGTGGCGAGCAGGACGCTCCCTCAATATCTTGTTCGATACAAAAAACCCGCTTCAAAAAGCGGGTTTTTTATCAGACAGATGTAAGTAATTATTACAGGATTACTTAACTTCCATTCCTTTCGCCTGCAAATCGGCGTGGTAAGAAGAGCGGACAAACGGACCGCATGCAGCATGGGTAAAGCCCATCGCCAGCGCTTCGGCTTTCATTTCGTCGAACTCATCCGGGCTAACGTAACGTTGAACCGGCAGGTGATGGCGGCTTGGCTGCAAATATTGCCCCAGCGTTAACATCGTCACACCATGACGGCGCAGGTCGCGCATTACCTCAATAATTTCTTCATTGGTTTCACCCAGACCCACCATCAGACCAGACTTGGTCGGGATTTCCGGATGCGCTTCTTTAAAGCGTTCCAGCAGCTTCAGCGACCAGTTGTAATCTGCGCCAGGCCGTACCTGCCGGTAAATACGCGGTACGTTTTCCAGGTTATGGTTGAACACATCTGGGGGCGTTGCAGTCAGAATATCCAGAGCACGATCCATTCGACCGCGGAAATCCGGCACCAGAGTTTCAATTTTGATTTGCGGGCTTTTTTCCCGAATGGCAGTAATACAATCCGCAAAGTGTTGGGCACCGCCATCGCGCAGGTCATCACGGTCAACGGAGGTGATAACCACATAACGCAGCGCCATATCGGCAATGGTCTGCGCCAGTTTCACTGGTTCATTGGCATCAGGAGCTACCGGGCGACCGTGGGCAACATCACAGAACGGACAACGGCGGGTACAAATAGCGCCGAGGATCATAAACGTTGCTGTGCCGTGGTTGAAGCATTCCGCCAGGTTAGGGCAGGAGGCTTCCTCGCAGACAGAATGCAGGCCATTTTTGCGCATTGCGGCTTTGATGCCCTGGATACGTGTAGAGTCCGCTGGAAGCTTGATTTTCATCCATTCCGGCTTGCGCAGCAGGGCTTCGCGCTCTGTTGCCACGTTTTTAACCGGGATAAGGGCCATCTTATCGGCATCGCGGTATTTAACACCGCGTTCCATCACAATGGGTTTACTCATAGCGTGCGTGTTCCAGTTGCGAATTACGAAGGAAAGCGTTTCAATTCAATAGATTGTTGTAATTATCAACTATTTTTGAATTAACGACTGGCAGTATATCATTGAAACGGACCTGAAAGCAGCCAAAGCGGTCGCGAAAATGTAAAATTGTTGTTGGATTGTGCCATTTTATCGTTCTGCGCTGTGATCTGGCTGTAACAATACTTTTTCAAAATGCATTACGGATAACATCTATTACTCCGTGCAGGATGGGATCACGCAGGATGAATTTGTTGTAGTGGATAGAGAAATCTATTTGCTCCTCATTTAAGGACGGAAAAGGCAGTTTTTCCAGCGGCCAGCAACGACTAAACAGGTTATAAAAACGGCTGGGAATAATCGCTAACATGTCACTGTTGGCAACCAGTGCAGCGATTGTCAAAATGTTGTAGCTGGTGAAATTGATTTGCCGGTCCGGAAACATCTCTTGAACTCTCTGCCGCAGACCGCTGAAATTTTGCCCTTCCGGTAACAGAAGTACATGCGCAGCGTTGTCGATAGTCTCTCTGTCATCTTCTAAAGAGAGTAGTGGATTTCCCTTGCGGCAAATTAACACCATATTGTCGGTGAACAGAACATGATGTTGCACCGTACGATTGGTGCAAAACATGTTATCGATGATGAGATCGGTTTGAAACTGACTGAGTTGGTTTTCCGCGTCGCTGATGGGCGGGTTGCGCAGTAAAAGCTGCGGATAGTGAGTTTTAATCGCCCGATAGATGACAGGAAGGACCAGGGCTCCGACCGAGGGAGTGGTCGCAATAGTTATCGTTCGTTGCTTATCATAGCTTCCTTCGATATCCAGCGCGCCAAGAATGGACTCAAGGCCCTGACTGATATACTCATGTAGATGCATCGCAAATGCGGTAGGAGTGACACCCTGGCCTTTGCGAATAAACAATGGGTCAGGGAATATAACGCGCAGTTTCTGAATAGACTGACTGATTGCCGAGGGGGTCAGATTAAGCACTTTCGCTGCATTAACGATCCCTTTATGTACATATACAGCTTCAAAAATAGTCAGAAGGTTAAGATCAATATTTCGTAAGGTTGTAAATATTTGTGGTTTACCTTCTGACGACTTTCTGCTTAAACAGGGTTCAATTTGATTATTACTATCCACGCACTTACTCCAATTTTATTCATGGAAAAATAATATTTAAAAAATTACAATAATCTTATGTCTAATTGGAACGGAACGCTTTTGCTCACCATAATCAACCATTTCAATAGGTTAATCAATGGGGTGAGTTACGGAGCAAGGCGTGGCACCGCATTTCTGCAAGTGATAAAGAAAATATACAAACGCGAAGGAGATGTAAAGCATTAGCAGGTATTATGAGTAATGACCCAGTGTAAATTGGGCCATTGATGTATGGAATTAAGCGGTAATATATTCGAAGTCCGGATTGTTTAGTAGCGCTAAAATATTTTCCAGTAAACGTGGAGCAATATTATTAGTCGTCGCTTCGGGTTTCCATTGTGATATTTTAGCCATTTCCATTCCGGCATACCCACAAGGATTAATACGTAAAAATGGTGAAAGATCCATATTGACGTTTAATGCCAGACCGTGGAATGAACAACCGCGTCGAATTCGTAAACCCAGTGAGCAAATTTTCTTTTCCCCGACATAGACACCAGGCGCGTCAGCCCGAGGATGCGCTTCTATACCCAGTTCAGCCAGGGTATTCACCACTGTTTGCTCAAGCAAGGTCACCAGTTCACGCACACCGAGTTTACGGCGTTTCAGGTTAAGCAACACATACATCACCTGTTGTCCCGGCCCGTGATAAGTCACCTGCCCACCGCGATCGCTCTGGATCACCGGAATATCACCCGGCATTAAAATGTGCTCCGCTTTTCCTGCCTGACCTTGGGTGAATACCGGATAGTGCTCGACCAGCCAGATTTCATCAAGGGTACTATTATCGCGGGTATCGGTGAATTCATGCATAGCCCGGGAGATTGGCTCGTAAGGCTGAAGACCGAGCTGGCGGACAAGAATTTTATCCTGATACAAAACGGCATCTCCGTGGAGAATGAGTAAAAGTGGGGGAAAAGTATATCACAGCGAGGAGAGGGGAGTTACCCGACCAGGAGCCGGGTAACGGAGAAGCGAGTTACAGAACCATGCGGACAATATCGATTTTGCCCAGTTCTTCATACAGTGTTTCAACCTGCTCGATATGAGTGGCGTTGATAGTGATAGATACCGAGTGGTAGTTGCCTTTGCTGCTTGGTTTTACCGTTGGGGTGTAGTCACCTGGCGCATGGCGCTGTACCACTTCAACCACCTGATCAACCAGCTCAGGTAACGCCTGCCCCATAACTTTGTAAGTAAAAGGAGTAGGGAATTCAAGCAGTTCGTTAAGTTTGGTTTTCATGTCAGCTCCGGCGTAACGTAATTAAATAGCAACTCCCGCCAGAAGGCGGGAGTTTTTTTACTGATGCTTAGTATATGGGGACGGAAATTACACTTTCAAGTGTTCAATTTTTAACCAAACCAGTGATGGAACATTAATTTAATGTAATCAATGATTTTGCCGAAGAAGTTACCTTCCGGGATTTCTTGCAACACAACCAGCGGGCGTTGCTCGATCGTTTTGCCATCAAGCTGGAAGTTGATAGTTCCGACGACCTGATTCTTTTGCAGCGGCGCATGCAATTCACTGCTGTTCAGCACATAGCTGGCTTTCAGATCTTTCATGCGACCACGCGGAATGGTCAGGTACACGTCTTTATCAACCCCTAACGAAGCGCGATCAGAATCACTAAACCAAACCGGTTCAGAGGCGAACTCTTTACCTACTTTCAGTGGGTTAACGGTTTCGAAGAAACGGAAGCCCCAGGTTAGCAGTTTTTTACTTTCGGCTTCACGGCCTTTAAAAGTACGTCCACCCATCACCGCAGAAATCAAGCGCATCTGGCCTTCAGTCGCAGAAGCAACAAGATTGTAACCTGCTTTGTCAGTGTGTCCGGTTTTGATGCCGTCGACATTCAGGCTGTTATCCCATAACAGGCCGTTACGGTTCAGCTGGCGAATACCGTTAAACGTAAATTCTTTTTCTTTATAGATCGAGTATTCATTCGGTACGTCACGGATCAATGCCTGGCCGATCAGCGCCATATCTCGCGCGGAGCTGTACTGACCATCAGCATCCAGACCATGTACCGTCTGGAAGTGGGTATTTTTCAGGCCCAGTGCGTTAACGTAGCTGTTCATCAAGCCAACAAAAGCGTCCTGGCTACCAGCGGCAAAATCGGCCATGGCGACACAAGCATCGTTACCCGATTGCAGGTTAATACCGCGGATCAGCTGAGAAACCGGAACCTGCATGCCCGGTTTGAGGAACATCAGCGAAGAACCTTTAAACACCGGGTTACCGGTGGCCCATGCGTCGTTGCCGATAGTGACTAAATCAGTTTCTTTAAATTTACCGGCTTTCATTGCCTGGCCGATAACGTAACTGGTCATCATTTTGGTCAGGCTGGCAGGATCGCGGCGGACATCTGCGTTCTGTTCGGCGAGCACTTTGCCGGAGTTATAGTCAATCAGGATGTAGGACTCCGCATCGATCTGCGGTACACCCGGGATCATAGTTTTGATATTCAGGTCATCGGCATGTGCAGCAGAGATAAAGGCTGTGCAAAGAGCCGTGGTGAGCGCCAGGCGCTTCATGATACGAGCGGAAAAAATGGTATTCATGGTCTGAACTACGACATCCGTGATGGAATTAAAAAAGTGCCCTACTATAGCAAATGCACTACCGGCAGGCATCTGACTTTCCGCGTGACTTTGTTAACGTCATTTACAGAAATTGACACATCAGATGCCTGCTTTACGCTACTGCGCGGTAGTAATAAATGACTGTAATTGGGCTTCGGTTTGCAAACGTTGCTGCAAGGTACTGGCTTCGGCTTTGCTGGCGAATGGGCCAAGCTGGATCCGCCAGACCGCGCCATTTTGAGTTACGCGACCGGGGACGCCGAACTTCTGTCCCAGTTGCTGTTGGTACTGTTGCGCACGAGCCTGATCGCTTACGGCCCCGACTTGCACCATAAAGTTGCCGCTGGCGCTTTGCGAGGCGGCTTGCGGTGTCACCATTGCAGGCGAGGTTGCAGGCGTTGTCGACGAAGCTGTAACAACGGGCTGTGGCGCAGGCGTCGGTTCGCTGCCTTCCAGTACACCAGGCGCTAAGGTCGTTGGAGCGCCGAGGAAACCGCTACTGGTTACCGGCGCGCCGGTCGGATCTTCGCTTTTTAGCGTCGAATTACTGACCGGAAGAATGTCACCCTGCGGGCCAGACACTGAACTTGTTCCCGCGCCACCGCTTAAATCGGGAGGTGCAGGCAGGGCGTAAGTCTGTTTGGCGACTGTGGTACAAGCCATACCAGGACCAGAAAGCGAACCATCCTGGGCGACAATAATCGGATCGATACGAACTTTGGTGTTGTTTGACGTGTTAAGACGGTCAGCTGCCGCGCGAGAAAGCGAAATAACGCGGTCGTTGCCGTAAGGGCCGCGATCATTAATGCGCACCACGATCATTCGCCCGTTAGCCAGGTTAGTGATTCTGGCGTAGCTGGGGATCGGAAGCGTTGGATGGGCCGCCGTCAGCTTTGTCGGATCGAAAGCTTCGCCAGAGGCCGTCAGGTTACTGCCTGGTTCGGCATCATAGATTGCCGCCAGTCCCGCCTGGCTAAATCGAGACGGATCCTGCACGATTTTGTAGCTTTTACCGTCGCGCTGGTAATCCTGATTTGCCGTCGCGTTCAGTGGTTCGAAACGCGGGTCCGCCCCGCTAATTTCAACTATGGGGCCGTTACATACCGCAGGCTGCGGTACACTTACCGTCTGTTGCTGACCATCATCGCTTGTACATGCCGCGAGCATTCCTGCCGCGATGCAGATCCCGAGCCACTGCTTACGCATTGCGCACCTCTTACACGCTTTTCGACAACATTTTCCTGTGGGTGTGGATTGACATTACAATCCCGAACCCAGCCATCAGCACAATTAGCGCCGATCCTCCATAACTGACCAGTGGGAGCGGAACCCCTACAACCGGCAGAATACCGCTTACCATACCAATATTTACGAAGACATAAACGAATAATATCAGCATTAAGCCACCAGCCATGACGCGACCAAAGGTGGTTTGCGCTCTGGCGGCTATCCACAGCCCGCGCATGATCAGCAGAATGTAGAGAGCGAGCAGAATCAGAATGCCCACTAATCCCAGCTCTTCCGCCAGTACCGCGAAGATAAAGTCAGTATGGCGTTCGGGGAGAAATTCAAGCTGTGACTGAGTGCCGTGCAGCCAGCCTTTGCCGCGTAATCCGCCGGAGCCAATAGCAATTTTAGACTGAATAATGTGATAGCCCGCGCCGAGTGGGTCTGATTCCGGGTCCAGGAGCATCATTACGCGCTGGCGCTGGTAATCATGCATCAGGAAGAACCACAGAATCGGAATGAACGCCGCTACCAGCACTACTGCGACGCCAATCAGACGCCAGCTAAGGCCAGAGAGGAACAGTACAAACAGACCGGAAAGCGCAACGAGGATTGATGTTCCCAGGTCAGGCTGTGCAGCCACCAGCAGCGTGGGCATAAATATCAGCACCAGCGCGATGCCAGTATTCTTCAACGATGGCGGGCAAACGTCGCGGTTGATAAAGCGCGCAACCATCAGTGGTACGGCTATTTTGGCAATTTCCGACGGCTGAAAACGAACAATACCGAGGTCCAGCCAGCGTTGAGCGCCTTTAGAGATGGCTCCGAAAGCATCTACCGCCACCAGCAAAATAATACAGATGATATAGAGATAGGGGGCCCAGCCTTCATAAACGCGTGGAGGAATTTGCGCCATCACCACCATGATGACCAGACCCATCGCGATTTGGCCGATTTTACGCTCCATCATGCCAATATCCTGACCGCTGGCGCTCCAGATAACCAGGGCGCTGTAAACCAGCAATGCCAGTAAAATCAGCAGCATTGTGGGATCGAGATGGACTTTATCCCAGAATGTTTTTTTATTCGGATTATCCGTCATGATTAATGGTCCTCCGCTGCGGCAACCGCTGGATTTTCCGCAGGCAGATCGGTGTTGTTATCACCCAGCATAATGTGGTCGAGGATCTGGCGCATCAGCGTACCAACCGCCGGACCCGCGCCGCCGTTCTCCAGAATCATGGCGACAGCCACTTGCGGATTGTTGTATGGCGCAAAGGCGGTCATCAGTTTGTGGTCACGTAAACGCTCGGCAATTTTGTGCGCATTATAGGTTTCGTTCGCTTTCAGACCGAAGACCTGAGCGGTACCAGATTTCGCCGCAATTTTGTACGGTGCGCTGGCAAAGTATTTATTCGCCGTACCATTAGGGCGGTTAGCAACACCGTACATACCGTCTTTCGCCAGCTCCCAGTAACCGGAATGAATATCGCCGACGGGCGGTTCATGCGGTTGTACCCATGGCACCTGTTTGCCGTCTTCGGCGGTGCTCATCAGCAAATGCGGAACCTTCACGATACCGTCATTAATCAGGATCATCAGTGCCTTACTCATCTGGATTGGGGTCGCTGTCCAGTAACCCTGGCCGATACCAACCGGAATGGTGTCACCCTGATACCACGGTTTTTTAAAGCGTTTCTGTTTCCATTCGCGGGTAGGCATGTTGCCGGAACGTTCTTCCGCCAGGTCGATACCGGTGTAATGACCATAACCGAATTTACCCATCCATTCGGAGAGGCGATCGATCCCCATATCGTAGGCCACCTGATAGAAGAAGGTATCCGCAGATTCTTCCAGCGATCTTGTGACATTCAGACGCCCGTGGCCCCATTTTTTCCAGTCACGATAACGTTTTTCCGACCCTGGTAGTTGCCACCAGCCTGGGTCAAACAGCGTCGTATTGCGCGTGATCACCCCGGCGCTTAATGCCGAAACCGCCACATAGGGTTTAACTGTAGACGCGGGAGGATAAACCCCCTGTGTGGCGCGGTTCACCAGCGGTGTATTCGGGTCGTTCAGCAAGGCGGAATAATCTTTGCTGGAGATACCGTCAACAAACAGGTTTGGGTCATAACTAGGCGTGGAAACCAGCGCCAGCACCCCACCTGTACGCGGTTCGGTAACAACCACAGCTGCGCGGCTACCCGCCAGCAGCGTTTCAATATATTGCTGGAGTTTGAGATCCAGCGTCAGGTAAATATCGTGTCCGGCTTGCGGTGGTACTTCTTTTAACTGGCGGATAACACGCCCACGGTTGTTAACTTCAACCTCTTCATAACCGGTCTGACCGTGCAGCACGTCTTCATAGTAACGCTCAATGCCCAGCTTACCAATATCATGCGTTGCCGCATAGTTGGCCAGTTTGCCGTCATTATTCAGGCGTTCGACGTCTTTATCGTTGATTTTCGACACATAGCCGATGACGTGGGTCAACGCCGAACCGTAAGGATAGTAACGACGTTTATAGCCTTTAACTTCGACACCCGGAAAACGGTACTGATTGACGGCAAAGCGAGCTACTTGTACTTCGGTTAGGTTAGTTTTCACCGGAATAGAGGTGAAACGGTGTGAACGTGCGCGCTCTTTTCGGAATGCAGCAATATCGTCATCGGTCAGATCTACCACGCTGCGCAAAGCGTCCAGCGTTTGCTGCACGTTATCGACTTTCTCCGGCATCATTTCTATCTGGTAGATAGTGCGGTTGAGGGCCAGAGGGATACCGTTACGGTCGTAGATAATGCCGCGGCTGGGCGCGATAGGCACCAGCTTAATGCGGTTTTCATTAGAGCGGGTCTGGTAGTCGGTAAAGCGAACAATTTGCAGATTATACAGGTTGGCGATAAGCACGCCGGTCAGCAGCAAAATCCCCAAAAAGGCGACCAGCGCCCGGCGCACAAACAGCGCGGACTCTGCCGTATAGTCGCGAAAAGAGTTCTGTAGTTTCATCCGCTGCGTTTTCTACTCAAAGCTCCCTTATCACTCACGGTGATAAGGATGGTTGGTGGTGATGCTCCACGCCCGGTACAGACTCTCTGCGACCAGCACGCGAACCAGCGGATGGGGGAGGGTAAGCGCCGACAGCGACCAGCTCTGCTCAGCCGCCGCTTTACAGGCAGGCGACAACCCTTCAGGCCCGCCAATCAGTAGACTTACGTCGCGACCATCCAGCTTCCAGCGTTCCAGCTCAGCGGCTAACTGCGGCGTATCCCAGGGCTTGCCTGGAATATCGAGGGTGACAATGCGGTTTTTGCCTGCGGCCGCCAACATCTGCTCACCCTCTTTGTCGAGTATGCGCTTGATGTCCGCATTCTTGCCGCGTTTGCCGGCCGGAATTTCAATCAGCTCGAAGGGCATATCTTTCGGAAAACGACGCAGGTACTCGGTAAAACCGGTTTGTACCCAGTCCGGCATTTTCGTTCCCACGGCGACAAGTTGCAGCTTCACGCATTAACTCCAGAGTTTTTCCAGTTCATACAGGCGACGGCTCTCTTCCTGCATGACATGGACAATCACATCGCCCAAATCCACGACAATCCAGTCGGCGCTGTTTTCACCTTCTACGCCGAGCGGTAACAGGCCCGCTGCGCGAGACTCCTGCACAACGTGGTCAGCAATGGACATAACATGACGGCTGGACGTACCCGTACAGATGATCATGCAGTCGGTGATGCTGGATTTGCCTTGAACGTCTAAGGCGATGATGTCCTGACCTTTGAGGTCATCAATTTTGTCGATAACAAAATCCTGGAGTGCTTTACCCTGCAAGTTTTCCCCCTGGGTGAATCAAATAGATAAAAATGGTCTGTCAGTATACCTGAACCAGAGGCGATTTCGGGACAATTGTCGCCGAATCGGCTTTCGAAAGTGGGCTATCATCCCACCCCGCGCCGCAGATTGCATCGCCATTTTTGTAAAACAATTTCTACAAAGTCGTGTCTGGCGGAAAAAGTCTGGCTGCGGAGAATATCAGCCTGCCCGGGGCTGTCAATGGTCGTTGCGGCTTACCCGTAAAAAAACAGAAAAGTCATGCGTTCTCGACCCCGATGGCACGGCTATTGAGGACGCGTAGCGTCGCGAATTTTTGGTTGATATCAATGGCGCTCCAACACCCCTGGTCAACGCGAAAATGCCACATAGACTCGGCAGGCATGCCAATTAAACGAGCAATTAACAGACTCAGTACGCCCTGATGGCTGACGATTAAAATATTCTGATAGTGCTGATATTCACTAAGCCTTGCGATAAAGCGTTCCACACGTTGCGAAAATGCCTGAAATCCTTCACCGTTCGTGGGGATAGCATGCTGCCAGTCATTGCACCACGCGCTATAGTTTTCGGCATCTTCTTGCATGAGGTCGCGATGATGTCGCATCTCCCAGTCGCCAAAAAACATTTCGTTGAGTTCAGGGATGATATGAACGGGGAGCTGGCGGTCACTGAGAACCAGTCGCGCGGTATGCTGTGCCCGTTCCAGTTCACTGCATAAAACCAAGTCAAAGGAAACATCATCTAGCAGTGTATGCAGATTTTGCGCTTGCTCAATACCGCGTGCGGTCAGGGGTGTGGGCGCATGACCGCTGTACAGACCATCGACATTCGCTTGTGTTTCGCCATGACGAATTAACCACAGTCGCATCATGCCCTCCGTAACGACAGGTATCAGCGATACAAGCCTTGTTGGTTAATGTAAGTCAATACCGGTTCCGGCAATAAATCCTCACACGATTCACCGTTTTGCAAACGTTCGCGGATGATGGTCGCCGAGATGTTAAACCACGGCGTTTCAGCCAGATAAATTTTACCGGCAGGCTGAAGGTGAAGATCTTCCGGGTTATGTGTCAAATGATCTTCCAGCCATTGCTGGTATTGCGGTTGCGCCATTTCAAGTGGGTAACCTGGACGCCGACAGACGATCAAATGTGCATTGTCGAGTATCGTTTCGTATTCGTACCAGGTCGGAAAGGTCAGCAATGAATCCTGACCAATAATAAACGCCAGCGGCACGTCCGGTCCTTGTTCCTGCCGCCACTCTTTCAGTGTTTGCGCAGTGTAAGAGGGGGCATTGCGCTTTAGCTCGCGTTCATCAAGAGTAAATAATGGCTTGTCGGCAATCGCCAGTTCAAGCATGTGTTTACGCTGCACGCTGTTCGCTTCCGGCTGGGGACGATGCGGAGGAACATTATTAGGGATGATTGTGACCCGCGTCAGACCAATCAAATTCGCCAGCGTTTCCACGGGTTTTAGATGACCATAGTGCACCGGATCAAAGGTGCCGCCAAACAGAGCCTGTAAAGATTTCATATCAACCGTCGATAAATACGTCCGCCAGGGGTTTATGGCACAACAGAAGAGATAACCCTTCCAGCTCTGCCCACACTGACTGACCGTAATCTTGTTTGAGGGTGAGTTCCGTTCGTGT
Organism: Shigella sp. FJ200513; assembly: GCF_040495915.1. NCBI lineage: Bacteria > Pseudomonadati > Pseudomonadota > Gammaproteobacteria > Enterobacterales > Enterobacteriaceae > Shigella > Shigella sp. FJ200513. The sequence continues at coordinate 19,436 of NZ_JBDYCV010000004.1, forward strand.
CAGGAGTTGCACGGCCTGACGTAACTGCGGCTGACTTAAGCGATTTAACGCCTCGCCCATCATGCCCCGGCGGTTCTGCCATACCCGATGCTTATCAAACAACGCACGCAGTGGCGTATGGGCAGACTGGCGTTTCAGGTTAACCAGTAACAACAGTTCACGTTGTAATGTGCGCAACAAAATAACCGGCTCGCTGCCTTCCAGACGCAGTTGCTGAAGAATATGCAACGCGCGCTTACTTTTTCCCATCAACAAAGCATCAACCCAATGAAAAGGGGTGAAATGCGCGGCATCATTCACCGCCTGTTCAACGCGCGGTAATGTCAGTTTGCCGTCTGGCCAGAGCAGCGATAAACGCTCCAGTGCCTGAGCCAGCGCCAGCAGGTTACCTTCATAACAGTAGCAGAGCACCTGATTCGCCGCGTCATCCAGTTCTAAGTTGAGCTGTTTTGCGCGCACAGCAACCCAGCGGGGAAGCTGAGCCTGCTCCGGTGTCTGACAGGTCACCTGCACGCTGCGATTCGCAAGAGCAGTAAACCAGGCGGCATTTTCTTGCGCTTTGCTTAATTTATTACCGCGGACGATCAATAGCAGGTCGTCATGCAGAAGTCCGGTGAGTGTGAGAAGTTGTTCATTGATCGCCGCATTCGGTCCGTTTTCTGGTAACAACAGCAATAGCGTTTGTCGACTGGCAAACAGACTCATAGCCTGGCATAACGAAAAGATCGCATTCCAGTCAGTGTTGGGATCAATGGAAAAAGTGTGGTGTTCTTCGAATCCTTGTGCCGCAGCTACCTGGCGAACAGCGTCCTGGCTTTCCTGCAATAACAGAGGATCGTTACCAAGTAAAAGATACGCCGCGCGCAGCCCTTCATTGAGCTGCGCGCGGAGTTGTTCCGGGTACAACCGAATCATCAGTTACCCAGCATGGTGGAGACGCGTGCAGGCGTTGCCGGAGTATCCGTTGTGGTCGACGTCTGTTCTTCGTCGGAACGAATATCCGCAGCACGGATGCTTGGCAGCTTACGAATCAGCTGTTCGGCAGCACGGTCGTACATCTCTTTTACGATCATGTCTTGTTCGTTATCTTTCGCTAACGCCATTTGCGGGTTATCGAAGAATGAACGGAAGACTTTGGCGCTAATCGGGTAGATATCACGGCCGGGGATCAACACGGTCGCATTCACCGTCATGATCATCTGATACTCTGCTGTTTGACCGTTACGGAATACCGATGCGGTATCTTTCGCGATGCTCACTTTACCCAAACGCAGGGATGGAACGTCCTTACGCGTGGTTTCTTTATCAAGCAACTCGACACCATTCAGACGTAACTGGTTACGCACCGCACGGCTTAATGGCCCGTTCGGATCGCCTGAGTCCAGGATCATGACCTTCATAGTGGAAGGAACCTGCGTGGTGTCACGCAGATGCCAGCCACACCCGGCGGTGATTAACACCGCCAGAGATAACAACAGTGTTGCCAGATATCGCACGCTTCCTCCCGCGCTTAGCCAACGACCAGATTGAGGAGTTTACCTGGTACGTAAATCACTTTACGTACAGTAACGCCATCAAGATATTTTGCTACCAGATGTTCCTGGCCAGCACGTTCGCGAACCTGTTCTTCCGTTGCGTCCACCGGGACGGTGATTTTGGCACGGACTTTACCGTTAACCTGCACCACGACCAGCGTGGAGTCTTCCACCATCGCTTTTTCGTCAGCAACCGGCCACGGCGCGTTGTCGATATCGCCTTCGCCTTTGAGTTCCTGCCACAGCGTGAAGCAGATGTGCGGGGTGAACGGGTTGAGCATACGGACAACGGCCTGCAGTGCTTCCTGCATCAGAGCGCGATCCTGCTCGCCATCGGTCGGTGCTTTCGCCAGTTTGTTCATCAGCTCCATAATCGCCGCAATTGCGGTGTTGAAGGTCTGACGACGGCCGATATCATCGGTCACTTTAGCGATAGTTTTATGCACATCGCGACGCAGCGCTTTCTGATCTTCAGTCAGCGCATCAACGTTCAGTGCCGCAACATCACCTTTTGCTGTGTGCTCGTACACCAGTTTCCAGACACGTTTCAGGAAGCGGTTAGCCCCTTCCACACCGGATTCCTGCCATTCGAGAGTCATATCAGCCGGAGAAGCAAACATCATAAACAGACGAACGGTGTCCGCGCCGTAACGTTCAACCATCACCTGCGGGTCGATACCGTTGTTCTTCGACTTGGACATTTTGCTCATGCCGGTATAAACCAGTTCATGGCCTGCCGCATCTTTCGCTTTCACGATACGGCCTTTCTCGTCACGTTCAACGATAGCATCAACCGGGGAAACCCAGTTACGTTCGCCGTTTTCGCCAACATAGTAGAAGGCATCTGCCAGCACCATACCCTGACACAGCAACTGTTTCGCTGGTTCGTCAGAGTTCACCATGCCTGCATCACGCATCAGTTTGTGGAAGAAGCGGAAGTAGAGCAGGTGCATAATGGCGTGTTCGATACCACCAATGTAGATATCCACCGGCAGCCAGTAGTTAGCCGCTTCGGAATCCAGCATACCTTCTTTGTACTCTGGGCAAGTGTAGCGCGCATAGTACCAGGAGGACTCCATAAAGGTGTCGAAAGTGTCGGTTTCACGCAGCGCTGGCATACCGTTAACGGTAGTTTTTGCCCACTCCGGATCTGCTTTAATCGGGCTGGTAATGCCGTCCATCACCACATCTTCCGGCAGGATCACCGGCAGCTGGTCGTCCGGGGTTGGCATTACGGTACCGTCTTCCAGCGTCACCATCGGAATCGGCGCGCCCCAGTAACGCTGGCGAGAAACACCCCAGTCGCGCAGGCGGTAGTTCACTTTACGCTCGCCAACGCCCATCGCAGTCAGTTTATCGGCGATGGCGTTGAAGGCCGCTTCATGGTCAAGACCGTTGAACTCGCCAGAGTTGAACAGCACGCCTTTTTCAGTCAGGGCTTGCTGAGAAAGATCTGGCTCAGAGCCGTCAGCCGCCAGGATAACCGGTTTGATGTTCAGGCCGTATTTAGAGGCAAACTCGTAGTCGCGCTGGTCGTGACCCGGAACCGCCATAACTGCGCCCGTGCCGTACTCCATCAATACGAAGTTTGCTGCCCAAACGGGAATTTCTTCGCCCGTTAATGGGTGAACAGCTTTAAAGCCAGTATCGACGCCTTTTTTCTCCATCGTCGCCATTTCAGCTTCGGCAACTTTGGTGTTACGGCATTCGTCAATAAAGGCCGCCAGTTCAGGATTATTTTCCGCCGCTTTCTGCGCCAGCGGATGACCCGCAGCTACCGCCAGGTAGGTACAACCCATAAAGGTGTCCGGGCGGGTAGTGTAAACGGTCAGCGTGTTGTCATAGTCGTTAACGTTGAAGGTGATCTCCACGCCTTCGGAACGACCGATCCAGTTACGCTGCATGGTTTTAACGGTGTCTGGCCAGTGATCCAGTTTATCCAGATCGTTGAGCAGCTCGTCAGCGTAAGCAGTGATTTTGATAAACCACTGCGGGATCTCTTTACGTTCAACTTTGGTATCGCAGCGCCAGCAGCAGCCGTCGATAACTTGTTCGTTCGCCAGTACGGTCTGGTCGTTCGGGCACCAGTTGACCGCAGAAGTCTTTTTATATACCAGGCCTTTTTTATACAGCTCGGTGAAGAATTTCTGTTCCCAACGGTAGTATTCCGGCGTACAGGTTGCCAGCTCGCGGCTCCAGTCATAACCAAAGCCCAGCATTTTGAGCTGGTTTTTCATATACGCGATGTTGTCGTACGTCCACGGTGCCGGAGCGGTGTTGTTTTTCACCGCCGCGCCTTCCGCAGGCAGACCAAACGCGTCCCAGCCGATCGGCTGCAGAACGTTTTTGCCCAGCATGCGCTGGTAACGGGCGATCACGTCACCGATGGTGTAGTTACGTACGTGGCCCATGTGTAGTCGACCAGAAGGATAGGGAAGCATAGACAGGCAGTAATACTTCTCTTTGCTCTCGTCTTCGGTTACTTCAAATGTGCGCTTCTCATCCCAATGAAGCTGTACTTTGGATTCTATCTCTTCCGGGCGGTATTGCTCTTGCATGGCAGCCAGTGGTCCTGTTTTCAATACGGCTACAAATGTAGCGTTGAGGTGGTTTTTCAGATCCGCATAGCATAGCCCAAACGTCCGCGTCAAAACAGCCTTTCGCGCACTCGACGTTGAAATGATGCCCGGATTATTCGTACATTAATTTACAGAGTTTGTGGGCGTATTAGCAAAGCAAGGAACAAAGAACGTCTATTATTATAGTCAGTTAACGACCCGGGAGATGAAACGATGAACAAGGTTGCTCAATATTACCGTGAACTGGTCGCGTCACTGAACGAACGCCTGCGCAATGGCGAACGTGATATCGACGCACTGGTGGAACAGGCGCGCGAGCGCGTAATAAAAACAGGGGAGTTAACGCGAACCGAGATCGATGAGCTGACGCGAGCTGTCAGACGTGACCTGGAAGAGTTCGCCATGAGCTATGAAGAGAGCCTGAAAGAAGAATCTGACAGCGTCTTTATGCGGGTGATTAAAGAAAGCTTGTGGCAGGAGCTGGCAGACATCACCGATAAAACGCAGCTTGAATGGCGCGAAATTTTCCAGGACCTCAATCATCATGGGGTTTATCACAGCGGAGAAGTGGTCGGGCTGGGAAATCTGGTCTGCGAGAAATGTCACTTCCATCTCCCGATCTACACACCGGAAGTGCTGACGCTATGCCCGAAATGTGGTTATGACCAGTTCCAGAGACGCCCGTTTGAGCCGTAATAGTCTGATTTCGCACAGCAATAAAGAGAATATGGGCAGAATGAAATTCCCCGGCCCTTGTTTTTATTTCTACAGTAAAGCTTCAGTCTCACGAATTTCCTGACTGACATCTCTGGTTCCGGATGACTGAACTTTACGATACAGGTCGAGAGCCTGTCGGAGATCGACAGGTCTTCCTTCTCCGTAGTGATACATAATGGCCAGGTTATACCAGGCAGTGGCGTCATTGCATTCAGCGGCTTTCGTAAACCATTCAAAGGCAGCCTGATAATCTTTCTCAACGCCTTGTCCGTGTTTATACATATAACCGATGTTGACGTAAGCGCCGACGCTTTCCTGAGCGGCAGCCTTCAGATACCAGTACATCGCTTGCTTATAGTCCTGGTCCACCCCTTCGCCAGCGTTATAATCCCATGCAATTTGAAACTGGGCGTGCCGATTACCCTGCTGTGCGCTTTTCAAATACCAGAATGCGGCGAGTGTCTTGTTTTGAGCAACGCCTTCTCCGTCTTTATAAAGATCGGCCAGATTGTCTTGTGCGTAACTATGGCCTTGTAATGCAGCTTGTTTGTACCAGAAAAATGCCAGCGTATAGTCTTGTGCGACTCCGTTGCCATTTCTGTACATCCATCCAAGATTATTTTGCGCATAAGACATTCCGCTCTCCGCGGCTATCTGATACCAGGTAACCGCTTCTTTATAGTTGGGGTCTTCTCCACGATCCAGTATCCAGCCAAGGGCGTTGGAAGCGAAAGTATGGCCTTGTAGGGCAGCTTTTTTCAGCCAGAAGATGGCTTGCTCATTATCTTTATGACGGCTTTTATCCTCGGTATACTTTTGCCCTAAGGAATACTGTGCTTCACAATGACCTTGCTCAGCGGCCAGCTTCAGCCAGTAAAAGGCCTTTTCGTCGTCCGGAGAGTCAATTGCGCTATCGCGATTATAATAAAACCCAACAATATATTGAGCCTCGCAATCGCCTTTTTCAGCACGTTCGATAATCTCATCTATTGATAAATTATCGCAGCAACTTGACGTAAAAATCATTATCATTTCCTTATGGTTGTAGATAAAATATATTATATTTTTATGTGTTCCATTTTTGCGTAAGCCTTATTTTATGCGTATTATGTTGCGTCAGAAAAGTATAAATAACTGAGCCTCGAAATGTAGTTTACATTCATTAAATGAATGTTTAAGGATAAATTATATGGACATGGGGTCGCAAAAAATATTGTTTGCACTTTCCACTCCGATGGAAATACGCAATGAATGCTGTTTACCTTCGCATTCATCCCCCAAAATGTATTTAGGTACATGCTTTTTTGACCTTTCTTCCTCATGGGGAATTGATGACCGTGATGACCTGCTGCGCATAATTCACCGAATGATCGAGAACGGTCATGCCGCTCGGTTGGCAGGGTTTTATCACCGCTGGTTTCGTTATTCTCCATGTGAATGGCGTGACTATCTTGCTGAATTAAATGAGCAAGGTCAGGCTTATGCGCAATTTGTCGCCAGCACAGCCGAATGCTGTGGTGAGGGAGGAATTAAAGCATGGGATTATGTCCGGATGGGTTTTTTAAGTCGAATGGGCGTACTTAATAACTGGTTGAGTGAAGAAGAAAGTCTATGGATCCAGTCGCGTATTCATCTACGGGCTCTACGTTATTATAGTAACTGGCGGCAATACTTTGCCGGTTATACCTTTGGTCGGCAATATTGGCAGTCTCCCGAAGATGATCATCTGCCTTTATTACGCGAATTCTTAGCGCGTAAAGAATACGACGATTCCGGCAATGATATGTTTTATCAATTATTTGCCAGTGATGATGCGTATTACCCTACCTTGTCCTGGCAACCACTGGCTGACTACCCCACATGCCCGGAAACGCTTAAGGATATGAGCGACTTATGAAAAATTGCTGGAAGATCCTCGATATAGAGGAAACGACTGACGTCGATATTATCCGCCGCGCTTATCTGGCGCTGTTACCGTCCTTTCATCCAGAAACCGATCCGCAGGGTTTTAAACAACTTCGTCAGGCGTATGAGGAGGCGCTACGGATTGCGCAGTCGCCTGCTAAATCTGTTTGGCAACCAGAAGAATATGAGGTAGCAGAACATGAAATTCTGCTCGCCTTTCGCGCGTTACTTGCCTCTGATAGCGAACGTTTTCTGCCCTCCGCCTGGCAGCGATTCATTCAGCAATTAAATTATTGCTCGATGGAAGAGATTGATGAATTACGCTGGTCGCTGTGCACAATCGCCATGAACACTGCCCATTTATCCTTCGAGTGCGTGGTGTTATTAGCAGAAAGATTGCGGTGGTTGCAGGAGGAAAACGTCGGGGAAATAGACGAAGAAGAACTGGAATCCTTTTTATATGCCATTGCGAAGGGGAATGTTTTTAACTTCCAGACCATTCTGCATCTGCCAGTTGCCGTGCAAAATGACACCATCGATTTTTACCAAATGTTCGCTCGGATTTGGTCATCGCATCCAGAATGGCTGACATTGTATTTAGCGCAACATCGCGCAGTGATTATCCCCGATGATGCAAAACTGCACAGAAATTTACTCCGCTGGTATAGCGCAAGCCGCCTGGGAATCCCCGAACTCCTGGATTACGCCCGGTCGTGGCGGGAAGCTGAACCTGATAATGAAGATGCGCGTTATTATGAATACGCACAACGCGTCTATTGTGGAGAAGGCGAAAGCCTGCTGGCAGAACTTTGTTACTACTGGCGCGAGTATCCCTCCACCCAGGCGGATGCTTTAATGTTGCAATGGTGCCGTCAGCATCGGGTCTATTATTACCCATTAGTGGTGATGATGATTGAAGCGCGTGATCTGGTTAACGATCAGGGAAAACCGCTACTTTATGTCCCCGGCGACAGCGCCCGTACGCGTTTTCATTTATACGAAATACTCAGCGATGAAAAACTCTCTGCGCTGGGGCGTTCACTGGTCGAGATGGTTTTGCACAAAGGACGTAAGCCGCGGATCTCACTCACGCGTGATACAGAACATCCCTTATGGCCATTATATTTAGTTGCCAAACAATTAGTGCAGGCCAGCCAACCGACAGAAGAATCATTAATGCCGATTGTGAGCCGCCTTGATGCAGAAGATCGTTGTCCACTGGAAGCATTAATTATTCGTCGATTATTAATTCAGGCGGCGAATTTTACCGGTCAGGAAACCGTCGAGCCGGAGCCGCAACCGCAGCCAATGCCCGTTGATGATGGCGGGCTGGGCTGTCTGGGCGTCATCAAAATTATTTTCTACATTTTTATCTTTGCCGGTTTGATAGGGAAAATACTCCATCTCTTCGGGTGACAGTCGACGTTAATGTGCGGGAAGTCCGGCAAGTAATCTTTCCGCATTTTTGTAATGTTGTTTGGCGGCCAGTTTTAACCATTTTTGAGATTCATAATGGTTAACATTAATACCAGTGCCATTTCTGTAGATCAAACCCAAAGTATATTGAGCATGAGCATACCCTTGTTCAGCTGCTTCCTTATACCAGAGAATTGCTTTACGGGTATCGGGTTTGACTCCCAGGCCTTTCAGGTAGATCCACCCCAGTTTGCTTTGTGCGCGCGGATTTTCCTGTTCTGCTGATTGCTCATACCAGTATCTCGCCTGTGTATAATCCAGTGGTTTACCGTCGCTACCATGAAGATAAAATTCGCCAAGGCGATATTGCGATGTTGAGTGACCATGAATCGCGGAAAGCTCCGTGGCTGCCGTGGTTAACGGTAGACTGCCTGGTGATCTTAAATAATCAAAGGCATAATTCACCATGGCTTTATCACGCAACATCGTTTTCTTGGGTTGGCTAATACAGGTAATTGCTGCAACTATAAAAATTGCGAATATATACATTAATTTTTTATTCATGTGTGAATGCTTCGATTTTCTTTTTATTTTGAAAGCGTCAAGTTTATACTCATCAATAATAAAAAAGTAGTCAGTTAATGCACTTAAGGGATTATTAAAAAATGAATAAGGAAGAACAATATCTTCTTTTTGCGCTTTCTGCGCCCATGGAAATACTTAATCAGAGTTGCAAACCCGCGCATGACTCGCCAAAAATGTATACCGGGATAAAAGAATTCGATCTCTCATCATCCTGGGGAATAAATAATCGTGATGATTTAATTCAGACTATTTATCAGATGACTGATGATGGTCATGCCAATGATTTAGCTGGCTTATATCTGACATGGCAACGCTCTTCCCCTGAAGAGTGGAAAGCATTAATTGCTGGTGGCTCGGAGAGAGGGTTGATTTATACCCAATTCGTTGCCCAAACCGCTATGTGCTGTGGAGAAGGGGGAATCAAAGCCTGGGATTATGTTCGAATGGGATTTCTGTCACGGGCCGGTGTGCTCAACAACTGGCTGACGGAAGAAGAGAGTTTATGGCTGCAATCGCGCGTCTATGCACGAGCTCACCATTACTATCACAGCTGGATGCACTATTTTTCTGCCTATTCACTAGGGCGTCTCTACTGGCAATCTTCTCAGTGCGAAGACAACGCTTCGCTACGCGAGGCGCTAACCCTGTACAAATACGATAGCGCCGGGAGTCGGATGTTCGAAGAGCTGGCAGCGGGAAGCGACCGTTTCTATGCCACGCTTCCCTGGCAGCCATTAACTGTCCAGCCTGAATGCCCGGTAACGCTTAAGGATGTGAGCGACCTATGAAAACATGTTGGCAAATCCTCGAAATTGAAAGCACGACGCAAATAGACATTATCCGCCAGGCTTATCTTGCTCGCTTACCGTTGTGTCATCCCGAAACCGATCCGCAGGGGTTTAAAGCATTACGCCAGGCCTATGAAGAGGCGCTGCGACTGGCGGTAAATCCTGTCGAGGAAGCAGATGATGAAGAAAAAGATGCCACCGCTGAACATGAAATACTACGTGCATTCAGGACATTACTGGATTCAGAAAGTGATCGTTTTCAGCCCTCCGCCTGGCAGAAATTTATTCAGCAATTAAATACCTGGAACATGGAGGATGTCGATCAATTACGCTGGCCGCTGTGTGCAATCGCTATAGAAGCGCGATATCTGTCATTAAATTGTGCTTCTTTGTTGGCAGAGCGTTTGAACTGGCATTCGTTTAATGACAGCGAAGGAATGGATGAGGAAGAAAGGGAGGCTTTTCTTGAGGCCATTCAGGCTGGTGATTGTTTCGATTTCCTTAGCCTTCTGGAATATCCCGTCGCGTTACAGAACCAGACTGTTGAATATTACTTCGCGCTGGAACGTTGCTGCCGTTACCATCCTGACTATGTCACTGCGTTTTTGGCGATGGAAGGACCGTGGTTCATTCCTGATGATGCAAAGTTACATCGCAAACTGTTGCGCTGGTACAGCTCGGTGCAAACAGGTATGGTGGAACTCATTCCTGTAGCCAAACAGTGGCAAGCGGAAGAACCAGAAAGCGAAGATGCCCGGTATTACCAGTGTGCACAACGTTTGTACTGCGGCGAGGGGGAAAGCCTGCTTGCTGATCTCGGCGCGTACTGGGAAAGTTACCCATCTACACAAGCTGATAATTTGTTGTTGCAGTGGAGCAAGCGTCATTGCCCGGATTATTTCGCGTTATTAGTGATGGTTATCGAAGCGCGGAGCATGGTAGATGCGCAAGGTCAACCGCTGAAATATGTTCCTGGTGAGAGCGCCCGGACGCGGCTGTTATGGGCGGAAATTTTACATAGCGGAAAATTATCGCCGTTAGGTCAATCGTTTATTGAGTCGTTATTCTTCAAACGCAAAGCATGGGCGTGGTGGAAATCGAGAGTCGGTAGCGAGACAGAAGAAGATTCACCGTTACTGGATTTGTATCGGGTAGCGGAACAGGTAGTACTTGAAGCGTTTCCGAAACAAGAGATGCTGGCCCGTCTTAATACAAGGCTGGAAGGCGGAGATGCTCATCCATTAGAGGCCATTATCACCCGGATGCTGTTGACGAAAGTAAAACTCGAGCCGGAGGATGAAGATGTCGATGAGCCAACACCTGAAAACCATGAAGAAAAAAATGATGAGGGTGAAAAACCACAGAGCATTACCAGCATTATCAAAATCAGTTTAACGGTGCTGGTTATAGGTTATGCTCTCGGCAAAATCGCGATGTTGTTTAGTTGACGATGTGTTTTTTGCGCCGATGCCGGATGCAGCATTTACGCCGCATCCGGCAGCCGTGATTATGAGGTCTCAATGGCTAAATAAACGCTCGCCCGCCGCCTGACCTCATCGACGCGGGCCATATCGTTTGACTGCAGCGCCGCATCAAAATCGGTGATCACCCGGCCAATCTCTTCTCGCTCGTCACCCAGCGCCCGCGCCCACAACTCTTCCAGTTTGGCTTTAAAGGTGCGATTGATGAGCATATCGCGCGGATAAATTTTCAATGCGGATAACCGCGTCCGACTCTCTTCAATCTGCTGCGCGCTCAATGTTACCGGGCTGTGGTTAATCACTCTGGACTTAACGCTGCCGTCTTCCAGAAGCACGTCAACTTCAAGCAACCCGTTGATATCATAACTAAAGCGAATATCAATCGACTGATAAGCCCCGGTTTTCTTCAACGGCACATCGAAGGATTCCACCAGAATGTTGTTTTTAACTTTGTGGTTTTCTCCCTGATAGACGTTAACCGTAATTGAATCCTGTTCCGGGTGCATGGTTGAATAAGTTTCTACACGCGACACGGGCACAGTGGTGTTTCGTTCAATAATCGGCGAGAAAATGCCGGAAACGCCCTGGCGGTTAACCTCAACGCCCAACGAGTAAGGGCAAATATCAGTGAGGATCACTTCTTCAATATCTTCACTGCGTAAGCGGCAGGCGGCCTGGATTGCTGCGCCCAGCGCGACAATGGTGCTCGGATCGTAACTTTGATACGGTAATTTGCCAAACAGACGCACGGCGATTCGCTGCACCAGCGGCATTTGTGACGCGCCGCCAACCAGCACCAGACTGTCGATTTGACTCGGCTTCAGACGCGCATCGCGCAACGCCTGTTCAATCGGCACTCGCAAGCGATTGAGCAGCGGCAACCACAAATCTTCCAGTTCGTTCTCGTAAAATTCGCATTCCCGCGTTTCATCCTGGTACTACCAGCGAATGTGCATTGGCGATTGATTGCTACATTTTGCCGCTTCCACACAGGCGTACAAGGCTGCCAGTTCACTCTCGTTAAGCGTGGTCCTTGTGACATCCGCGCGCTTTAAAACGTCATCGACCAACATATGGGTAAAATCTTCGCCACCGAGGAAGTTGTCGCCAGCGGAGGCGTGAACTTCAATCACCGGCGTGGCGTACTCAAGCACCGTAACGTCAAACGTGCCGCCACCGAGATCAAACACCAGCGAACGGGTATTTTGTTGGGTATGCAGGCCATACGCCATCGCAGCTGCTGTGGGTTCATTAATTAAGCGTACCGCATTTAACCCGGCTAAGTCCGCTGCTAAACGGGTATGCTTGCGTTGTTCATCGCTGAAATAAGCCAGAACGGAGATCACCACATCTTTAATCGGACGTTGCAGAAATTCTTCGGCATCTTCTTTTAATGAGCGTAATACCAAAGAGGACAGTTCTGGCGCGTTAAATGTGTCGCTGCCTAACCGCCAGTTGGTATTACTGCCCATTGCACGTTTAAATAACGCTGCCGTTTTATCCGGATGCGAAGTACGCCGTGATACAGCCGGTTTTCCGACTAAAATATGATTATTTTCATCCATGCTAATTATGGATGGTGTTAAATATTCACCGAACTTATTTGGAATTAATTGCGCGGCACCGTCTTTCCAGACGGCAATTAAACTATTGGTAGTGCCGAGATCGATACCTATGGCGAGTTCTGCATTATCCATTGCATTTATATCTTGAAAGAAAAAGAGATAAATAGATTAAGACCACCCAGGTAACGCGTGGTGATCTTAATCAATGACGAGTGTTAAGCGTAAAATTTCAGACGATCAGCCAGTAAATCAACAAAGCCCTGACGATCAACATCGACAATTACAGTGGCATTCGGTTTATTGCCAGTCAGATAATAATAATCAACAACCGTCATACCCTGGGTATATTTCCCCTGTGTTTCCACGCCAACCCAGCGCTCAACAGTGGTAAACAACTCGGGTTTCAACAGCCAGGCGATGGTGCATGGGTCATGCAGCGGTGCGCCGACAAAGCCCCATTTTTCGTCTTTATGATATTCGAGGAAGAAATCCAGCAGTTCGGCAACAATGGTTGAAACAGGGTTGCCAATCGCGCGGAAACGCTCGGTGTCTTCAACGTGGATTTGCGCTTTATGAGTAACATCCAGACCGGCCATCACCACCGGGATCCCTGACTGGAAGACAATTTCTGCCGCTTCCGGGTCAACGTAAATATTAAATTCAGCCGCAGGCGTCCAGTTACCAAGCCCCATTGCGCCGCCCATAATCACGATACGGGCAATTTTGCTATGCAGTTCCGGATGGCTATTGAGCAGCAAGGCAACGTTAGTTTGCGGTCCGGTAGAAACAATCGTGACAGGTTCCGCACTTTCGCGCAGCGTTTTCGCCATCAGCTCCACCGCCGTACAGTTTTGCGGTGCGAACGTCGGTTCCGGTAATGCCGGGCCGTCGAGACCGCTTTCGCCGTGCACATTGTCCGCGATAATCAACTCACGCATTAACGGTTTTACCGCGCCGCCTGCCACCGGAATATCGGTGCGATTAAGCAAGGTCAGCATACGCAGAACATTGCGTAAGGTTTTTTCTGGTGTCTGGTTTCCGGCGGAAGACGTAATTGCTTTGACATCAAGCTCTGGTGAGGCGAGTGCGAGAACTATTGCGATAGCGTCATCATGACCTGGGTCGCAATCTAACAGAATTGGCAGTGCCATTGTTGCTCCTTGTTGTGTGCTTCTTTGCGACAAGGGTAACGCCAGGATGTAACAGATACGAGGGGCGAAACGATAAAGCGTGAGATGGCGCGCAATTGGGTATGTGCGCCAGAGTGATTAATGCAGGATTTTCGCGAGGAAGTCTTTTGCGCGGTCCGATTTCGGATCATCGAAGAAAGCGTCTTTCGGCGAGTCTTCGACAATTTTACCCTCGTCCATAAAGATCACCCGATTCGCCACTTTGCGGGCAAAGCCCATTTCGTGGGTCACCACCATCATGGTCATTCCTTCGTTCGCCAGTTCCACCATCACGTCCAGCACTTCGTTGATCATCTCCGGATCCAGCGCCGATGTCGGTTCGTCGAACAGCATCGCAATAGGAGCCATACACAATGCGCGAGCGATTGCCACGCGCTGCTGCTGACCGCCGGAAAGCTGCGCCGGAAATTTATTGGCATGTGCGGAAAGTCCCACGCGCTCCAGCAATTTCAATGCTTTTTCACGAGCGGGCGCTTTATCGCGTTTAAGCACTTTCACCTGCGCCAGGGTCAGGTTTTCGATAATCGACAGATGAGGGAACAGCTCGAAATGCTGGAATACCATCCCGACGCGGGAGCGCAGCTTTGCCAGATCGGTTTTCTTGTCGTTAACCACGATACCATCGACGGTGATTTCACCTTGCTGCACTGGTTCGAGGCCGTTGACGGTTTTAATCAGCGTTGATTTGCCGGAACCAGACGGGCCGCAAACCACCACCACTTCGCCTTTTTTCACTTCGGTTGAGCAGTCGGTCAGCACCTGAAAGTGACCATACCATTTTGAAACATTTTTCAGGGTAATCATTATGCTGTCCTTCTTTTCAAGTAGCTGACCAACAACGACGCGCTAAGGCTAATAACGAAATAAACAAATCCGGCAAACAGGATCATCTCGACCTGCGTACCATCACGCTCACCAATGGTTGAGGCGGTACGGAAGAAATCGGCCAGAGATAACACATACACCAGCGAGGTATCCTGGAACAGTACGATGCCCTGAGTGAGCAGCAGCGGCACCATCGCGCGGAAAGCCTGCGGCAGAATAATCAGTTTCATCGACTGCCAGTGAGTCATCCCCAACGCCAGCGCGGCGCTCGACTGACCACGGGAAATACTTTGAATACCGGCACGGATAATCTCTGAATAGTAGGCCGCTTCAAACATCGAAAACGCCACCATCGCCGAAATTAAACGAATATCATTTTTTGGCGATAATCCCAGCACATTTTGCAGAAATCCCGGCACAATCAAGTAAAACCACAGCAAAACCATGACTAAAGGAATCGAGCGGAATACGTTAACGTAGGCTTTGGCAAACCACGAAACAGGCGCGAAGCTGGACAAGCGCATCACCGCCAGCATGGTACCCCACAAAATACCAATCACGACTGCCGTGACGGTGATTTTCAGGGTGATCACCAGCCCGTCGAGCAGATATGGCAGGGAAGGAACAATGGAACTCCAGTCAAACTCGTACATTATTTGCCCCCCATGTTGCCGGGCAGGCGAACTTTACGTTCAACCAGCGTCATCACCAGCATGATAAAAGCGTTAATCAACACATACGCAAGCGTGATGGCGGTAAACGACTCCCAGGCGTGAGCCGAGTAGTCGAGCAATTTACCCGCCTGCGCCGCCATATCCACCAGACCGATGGTCGAGGCGATGGCGGAGTTTTTCACCAGGTTCATCATCTCGGAAGTCATCGGCGGGACGATAACGCGATAAGCATTAGGCAGCAGTACGTATCGATAAGTCTGCGGTAGCGTCAGGCCCATCGCCAGCGCGGCATTCTTCTGCCCACGCGGTAGCGACTGAATAGCGGCGCGTACCTGTTCGCAAACACGGGCGGCGGTAAACAGCCCCAGGCAGAGCATGGATGAAAGGAAAAACTGAATATTGGGATCCAGCTCGGCCTTAAACCACATGCCGATTTTCTCCGGCAGCAGCTCCGGGATCACCAGATACCAGGTAAAGAATTGCACAATCAACGGCACGTTGCGGAACAGTTCGACATACAACGTACCCAGACCGGAGAGAAAACGGTTTGGAACGGTACGTAAAATGCCGAAAAATGAACCGACGAGGAAAGCGATAATCCAGGCGCAGATCGACAAAGCGATCGTCACCTGAAAACCACTCCAGACCCAACCAAGATAGGTGGTATTGCCGAACGGGGCTTGTTGTAAAAAAATACCCCAGTTCCAGTCTATAGACATAAATCTACTCCAGAAAAAAGAGGGTAGCAGCGTTAACTGCTACCCTCGAAGATTGTTACCCAGCGTATTGCGGTTTTCAGGCCCGATGGGGAACGACCATCAGGCGTATAGTCTGTCCGTGCTACGTAACAATCGAGAGGGCTGGAATTTCCGCCCCTGGTTCTTGTAATTAGTTCAGTGCCTTGTCATTCGGTTCTTTGAACAGTGCTTTCATTTCGTCTGACAGTTCGAAATTCATGTTCAGGTTTTTCGGCGGAATTGGATTTTTGAACCATTTATCAAACCATTTTTCCGCTTCACCGGAGGTCTGCACCTGAGCGATAGTGTCATCCATCAGCTTTTTGAACTGCGGATCGTCTTTACGCAACATGCAACCGTAGGCTTCCTGAGACTGCGGCTTGCCGACGATATCCCAGTTGTCTGGTTTCTTCGCTTTCGCACGTTCACCGGCCAGCAGAGCGTCATCCATCATAAAGGCAACGGCACGACCGCTTTCCAGGGTGCGGAAAGAGTCACCGTGATCTTTGGCGCTGATGATGCGCATATTCATTTTTTGCTCTTCATTCAGTTTGTTGAGCAAAACTTCAGAGGTAGTGCCGGAAGTGACGACTACGGCTTTGCCTTTCAGGTCGGCAAAATCTTTGATATCGCCGCCCTTTTTGGTCAACAGGCGCGTACCGACCACGAAAATAGTGTCAGAGAAAGCCGCCTGTTTTTGGCGTTCGACGTTGTTGGTGGTAGAACCACATTCAAAATCGAAAGTGCCGTTTTGCAGCAGTGGAATACGATTTTGTGAGGTAATCGGAATCAGTTTTACCTGCAAGTCCGGTTTGTTGAGTTTCTTTTTCACTGCTTCAACAATGGCGTTGGAGTAATCCTGCGAGTAACCCACCACTTTTTGCTGATTGTCGTAATAAGAGAAAGGTACTGAAGATTCACGGTGACCGACGACAATCACACCGTTTTTGGCGATTTTGTCCAGCGTACTGCCTGCTGCCGGGGCGGCGTCATCTGCCTGTGCCAGTCCTGCGGAAAGCGCCAGGGCGAGGATTGCTGTGGCAGGTTTACGTAATTGCATATCCAACACCTTTATCTTCTGCGTTAAGAACGCATGGATACCCGTTGTGAGTGTTTGTGTTGTTATCGTCTGCAACTTTATTGTGCAGTGTTGTGCCTGTTAGGTAACATTTAGTTTGGCTAAATGTAAAGATATTGATGTTTTATTGTTTGTTTTTGCGAGGTGCACCGCACCATTCTGAAGCAAAATTCTTAAAATGCACTCTTTTGGTGCTACCGGTGGATTGCTGTGGTGCAACCGGGTTGTACTGATGCTGGTTCAAGCTTTGCCTTGTATAACAAAGCAATAGATGTGCCAAAGTTGGATAGGAGAATATTGTTATCCGGATAATGCACTGATGCCGCATCCGGTGAGCGTGCCGAAATATGGGATGTATTCCGGCACGATAAGAAGGGATTATTTACGTCGCTGACGCAGACTCATCAACACAGCAGCAAAACCAAACAGTGCCGTCAGCACCCACAGCGGCCAGTTGCCGGTACGTGCGTATGGTGTGAGTCCGGTGGTCGGCGTCACGTTAGTGGTTAACACCTCGCGGGCGAACTGCGGGATCATCGCCTGAATCTCACCCTGCGGGCCAATCACCGCCGTAATGCCGTTGTTGGTGCTGCGCAACAGTGGGCGCGCCAGCTCCAGCGCACGCATTCGCGCCATCTGGAAGTGTTGCCATGGACCAATAGATTTACCAAACCACGCATCGTTGGAGATAGTCAGCAGGTAGTCGGTATCCGGGCGGAAGTTATCGCGCACTTGCTCGGCGAGAATAATCTCGTAGCAAATAGCCGCAGTAAGCTCAATACCATTTGCCGACAGCGGCGGCTGGATATATGGCCCACGGCTGAACGACGACATCGGCAGATCAAAGAACGGTGCTAACGGACGCAGAATCGACTCCAGCGGGACAAACTCGCCAAACGGCACCAGATGGTTTTTGTTATAGCGATCGGCTGATTCGTAGCTGTACGGTGCACCTTTACCCAGCGTGATGATGGTGTTGTAGGTATCGTAGCGGTTCTGCTTATTGAGACGCGCGTCGACAATCCCGGTTACCAGCGAGCTACCTTTATCACGCAACTCACCGTCCAGTGCTTTGAGGAACGGTTGCTGATTAATTTCCAGATCGGTTATCGCCGACTCCGGCCAGATAATCAACGATGATTTGCCCATCAGCGGTGCCGTTGCGTTGTAGTAAATCTTTAGCGTATTAAGAAGCTGGCCTTCGTCCCATTTCAGCGATTGCGGAATATCGCCCTGAACCATCGAAACCTGAATGGTTTTCTCCGGTTGCGGGGTAAACCATTGGATGTAACGCAGCGGGAAGGGTAGGGCAAACAGCACGACGGCCACCACCAGCGGACGCCAGTTGCGTTTGACCAACGCCAGTGCCAGCAGGCCACTAACCATCATCAGCAGGAAGTTAATGGCTTCCACGCCCATTAGCGGTGCCAGCCCTTTTAACGGGCCATCAATCTGGCTATAGCCGAACTGTAACCACGGGAAGCCAGTCAGCACCCAACCGCGCAGAAACTCGGTCACTTGCCAGAGAGCAGGGGTGGCAATCGCCACGCGCAGCCAGGTGGTTTTCGGCCACAGACGCGACAGCACGCCAGCAAACAGTCCGGTATACAGCGACAAATACGCCGCCAGCAGCACCACCAGGAAGATGTTAACCGGGCCAGGCATCCCGCCAAAGGTCGCGATGCTGACATAGACCCAGTTAATACCGCTGCCAAAGAGGCCAAATCCCCAGCAAAAGCCAATAGCGGCAGACTGGAGTGGGCGACGGTTAAAGGTCAACGCCTGAAGCCCCATCAGCGAAATAATCGCCGCAGGCCAGACGTCGTAAGGAGAGAAGGCCAGCGTTCCGCAGGCACCGAATAATAACGCCAGCAGCAGGCGAATGCGCTGGCGTTCAATTAATGAGGCAAAATCCATGTAGTTATCTATCCAGTTTCGGTTTTATTCATCCAGCTTTGGCTGGGGTGAGTCATCCGGGATTTTGACATGAACCTGAATAATACGCCGACTATCGGCCATCGCCACTTTGAACTGGTAACCGTCGATGTCGATAGTTTCGCCACGCGCCGGAAGATGCCCAAACGCCTGCATCACCAGACCACCGATAGTGTCGACTTCTTCATCGCTAAAGTGGGTGCCGAACGCTTCGTTGAAGTCTTCAATGGAAGCCAGTGCGCGCACGGTCCAGGTATGACGACTCAGCTGACGGAAGTCGATATCATCTTCTTCGTCATACTCGTCTTCAATCTCACCAACAATCAGTTCCAGGATGTCTTCAATGGTCACCAGACCGGAAACCCCACCGAATTCGTCAATAACGATCGCCATGTGGTAACGCTGAGAGCGAAACTCTTTCAGCATCCGGTCTACGCGCTTACTTTCAGGAACGACAACCGCCTGACGTAACACTTTGTCCATGCTGAAGGCTTCAGCATCGCTGCGCATAAACGGCAGCAAGTCTTTCGCCATCAGAATCCCTTCAATGTGATCTTTGTCTTCGCTAATCACCGGGAAACGTGAGTGGGCGGACTCGATGATGACATCAAGGCATTCGTCCAGCGTCTGGTTGCGTTTCAGGGTAATCATCTGGGAGCGGGGGATCATGATGTCGCGAACGCGTTGGTCTGCGATGTCCATCACCCCTTCGAGCATATCGCGCGTATCTTCGTCGATAAGGTCGTTCTGCCCGGAATCACGGATCAGCGCCAGCAGTTCGTCACGGTTTTTCGGTTCACCGTGGAAAAGTTGGCTGAGTAACAGGGAGAAAAATCCCTTCTTGTTGCTTATCGTGTCACTACTGTGTGAATTGTCGTCGCTCATGGCGTCGTATGGGTTCTCATGTTAGTTAATCAAAACGCCGTCGTTAATCACCAACGGCGGGGACGTCTGCCAGTCAAATGCCTGGCAAATTATTCTTTCTCGGCAATGTACGGATCCTCATAGCCCAGAGCAAGCATAATCTCTGTTTCGAGGGCTTCCATTTCTTCTGCTTCGTCATCTTCAATGTGATCGTAACCTAACAAATGCAGACTGCCGTGCACCACCATATGCGCCCAGTGCGCCTCCAGTGGTTTGCCTTGCTCCTGAGCTTCCTTCTCAACCACCTGACGGCAGATAACCAGATCGCCCAGTAGCGACATCTCCATGCCAGGCGGCACTTCAAACGGGAAGGAGAGCACGTTGGTCGGCTTATCCTTACCGCGATAGGTCAGATTCAGACTGTGGCTTTCGGCGGTATCGACCACGCGAATAGTCACTTCCGACTCTTCCTGAAACTGCGGGATCACCGCATTCAGCCATGTTTGAAACTGGCTCTCTTCCGGTAACCCGGAATTATCTTCACATGCCAGTTGTAAATCGAGGATCACCTGACTCATTTTTGTTCCTGTTCTTCGCGCTTGCGTTCTGCTGCCAGCGCCGCTTTACGTTTTTGTTCTGCTTCTTCCCAGGCTTCATAAGCGTTAACGATACGCGCCACCACCGGGTGACGAACCACGTCTTCGCTGTGGAAGAAGTTAAAGCTGATCTCTTCGACATCGGCCAGCACTTCAATGGCATGACGTAAGCCTGATTTAGTATTACGCGGCAGGTCGATCTGTGTGACGTCGCCGGTGATAACCGCTTTTGAGTTAAAACCGATACGGGTCAGGAACATCTTCATCTGTTCGATGGTAGTGTTCTGGCTCTCATCGAGAATGATAAACGCGTCGTTCAGCGTACGACCACGCATATAGGCCAGCGGCGCGACTTCAATAACGTTGCGCTCAATCAGTTTCTCGACTTTCTCAAAGCCCAGCATTTCAAACAGCGCGTCGTACAGTGGGCGCAGATACGGGTCTACTTTCTGGCTTAAATCGCCAGGCAGGAAGCCCAGTTTCTCACCGGCTTCGACCGCCGGACGAGTCAGCAGAATACGGCGAATTTCCTGACGCTCCAGGGCATCAACTGCCGCAGCCACTGCCAGGTAGGTTTTACCCGTACCCGCCGGGCCAACGCCGAAGGTAATGTCATGGTCGAGAATATTGGCGATGTACTGCGCCTGGTTTGGCGTGCGCGGCTTAATTACGCCGCGTTTAGTTTTGATATTGACCGCTTTGCCGTACTCCGGCACGCTCTCCGCGCTTTGCTCCAGTACCCGCGCTTCTTTAATCGCAAGGTGGATCTGTTCCGGTTCGATATCCTGAATCTGACCGCGCATCGGGGCAGTATCGACATACAGGCTACGCAGAATGTCTGCCGCAGCGGTGACGCAAATCGGACGGCCGGTCAGTTTAAAGTGGTTATCGCGGCGATTGATCTCGATGCCGAGACGGCGTTCGAGCTGCTTGATGTTGTCATCAAACGGGCCGCACAGGCTCAACAGACGCGCATTGTCTGCTGGCTCCAGGGTGATTTCGCGAGTGTCTATGTTCAAACCGTTCCTCTTATCTGTATGCCGCCGGAAGCTGAACATTCACCGGCCTATAAGGAAATTATTCACGCCACAGGAAAAAGGCGCAAGCATTGCGATAAAGATGGGGATAAAGAGAGAAAAAACAAGGCCCACCGGAACGGCAGGCCTGAGAATTACGGCTGATAATAACCCACGCCAAGGTCGTTTTCTTTGCGGGTGCGGGCAATCACCGACTCCGGTGTTTCTGCCATGCGCAGACCCATTTCATCTTCAGTTCGCACCACTTTACCGCGCAGAGAGTTCGGGTAGACGTCGGTAATTTCTACATCGACGAATTTACCGATCATATCCGGTGTGCCCTCGAAGTTGACCACGCGGTTATTTTCGGTACGCCCGGAAAGCTCCATGATGCTCTTACGCGAAGTCCCTTCTACCAGAATACGCTGGGTGGTGCCGAGCATCCGACGGCTCCATGCCATCGCTTGCTGATTGATACGTTCTTGCAGAATATACAGACGCTGCTTCTTCTCTTCTTCCGGAACATCATCAACCATATCGGCGGCAGGCGTTCCTGGACGTGCAGAGAAGATAAAGCTGTAGCTCATGTCGAAATTGACGTCGGCAATCAGCTTCATCGTTTTCTCGAAGTCTTCGGTGGTTTCGCCAGGGAAGCCAACAATGAAGTCAGAACTGATCTGAATATCCGGACGCGCCGCACGCAGTTTACGGATGATCGCTTTGTACTCCAGCGCCGTATGGGTACGTCCCATCAGGTTCAGAATGCGATCGGAACCGCTCTGTACCGGCAGATGCAGGAAGCTCACCAGCTCAGGCGTGTCGCGGTACACTTCGATGATATCGTCGGTGAATTCGATCGGATGGCTGGTGGTAAAGCGAATACGATCGATCCCGTCGATCGCAGCAACCAGACGCAACAGATCGGCAAACGATCCGGTGGTGCCGTCGTAGTTCTCACCACGCCAGGCATTCACATTCTGACCGAGCAGGTTGACTTCACGCACGCCCTGAGCCGCAAGCTGGGCAATCTCAAACAGAATATCGTCAGACGGACGGCTTACCTCTTCACCACGGGTGTAAGGCACCACGCAGTAGGTGCAATATTTATTGCAGCCTTCCATGATGGAGACAAACGCGGTCGGCCCTTCGGCGCGCGGTTCCGGCAGACGGTCAAACTTCTCGATTTCCGGGAAGCTGATATCTACAACCGGGCTGCGGTCGCCGCGCACGGAGTTGATCATCTCCGGCAGACGGTGCAGCGTTTGCGGCCCAAAAATAATATCGACATAGTGGGCGCGCTGGCGAATGTGCTCGCCTTCTTGCGATGCCACGCAGCCACCGACGCCGATAATCAGGTCTGGATTCTTCTCTTTTAACAGTTTCCAGCGACCCAACTGATGGAAGACTTTTTCCTGAGCCTTCTCGCGGATTGAGCAGGTGTTCAGCAGTAGCACATCCGCTTCTTCCGCCACGTCGGTCAGTTGATAGCCGTGGGTGGCATCCAGCAGATCGGCCATCTTCGATGAATCGTACTCGTTCATCTGACAGCCCCAGGTTTTAATATGGAGTTTTTTGGTCATCGACTTGCTCTTGCGAAATAGTAGCCAGGAATGCAGGGCGCATAGTGTAATGCTTTGCTGCCGTTGTGACCAGTATGAGCGTTATCAGCCCTTGGGGGTAAAAATCCTGTAAACTTAAAGCATATTGCTAACAGGATGATTGACCATGACAAATCAACCAACGGAAATTGCCATTGTCGGCGGAGGAATGGTCGGCGGCGCACTGGCGCTGGGGCTGGCACAGCACGGATTTTCGGTAACGGTGATCGAGCACGCAGAACCTGCACCGTTTGTCGCTGACAGCCAACCGGACGTGCGGATCTCGGCGATCAGCGCGGCTTCGGTATCATTGCTTAAAGGGTTAGGGGTCTGGGATGCAGTACAGGCTATGCGTTGCCATCCTTACCGCAGACTGGAAACCTGGGAGTGGGAAACGGCACATGTGGTATTTGACGCAGCCGAATTAAAGTTGCCGTTGCTTGGCTACATGGTGGAAAACACAGTCCTGCAACAGGCGTTGTGGCAGGCGCTGGAAGCGCATCCGAAAGTAACGTTACGTGTGCCAACCTCGCTGATTGCATTACATCGAGATAATGATCTTCAGGAGCTGGAACTGAAGGGCGGTGAAACGATCCGCGCGAAACTGGTGATTGGTGCCGACGGCGCAAATTCTCAGGTGCGGCAGATGGCGGGAATTGGCGTTCATGCCTGGCAGTATGCGCAGTCGTGCATGTTGATTAGCGTACAGTGTGAGAACGATCCCGGCGACAGCACCTGGCAGCAATTTACCCCGGACGGACCGCGTGCGTTTCTGCCGTTGTTTGATAACTGGGCATCGCTGGTGTGGTATGACTCTCCGACGCGTATTCGCCAGTTGCAGAATATGAATATGGCGCAACTCCAGGCGGAAATCGCGAAGCATTTCCCGTCGCGTCTGGGTTACGTTACACCGCTTGCCGCTGGTGCGTTTCCGCTGACGCGCCGACATGCGTTGCAGTATGTGCAGCCGGGGCTTGCGCTGGTGGGCGATGCCGCGCATACCATCCATCCGCTGGCGGGGCAGGGGGTGAATCTTGGTTATCGTGATGTCGATGCCCTGATTGATGTTCTGGTGAATGCCCGCAGCTACGGTGAAGCGTGGGCCAGTTATCCTGTCCTCAAGCGTTACCAGATGCGGCGCATGGCGGATAACTTCATTATGCAAAGTGGTATGGATCTGTTTTATGCCGGATTCAGTAATAATCTGCCGCCGCTGCGTTTTGTGCGTAATCTCGGGTTAATGGCGGCAGAGCGTGCTGGCGTGTTGAAACGTCAGGCGCTGAAATATGCGTTAGGGTTGTAGCCTTACAACATTGCCGGATGCGTGCCAGCCGTAGGTCGGATAAGACGCGGCAGCGTCGCATCCGACATTGAAGGATAAGACGTGTCAACATCGCATTCGACATTGAATGAACGCAGAAAAGCAAAAAGCTCGCCGAAGCGAGCTTTTTTAATGTGGCTGGGGTACGAGGATTCGAACCTCGGAATGCCGGAATCAGAATCCGGTGCCTTACCGCTTGGCGATACCCCAACAAATTGGTTTTTGAATTTGCCGAACGTATTCGACACATTCAGAATTTGGTGGCTACGACGGGATTCGAACCTGTGACCCCATCATTATGAGTGATGTGCTCTAACCAACTGAGCTACGTAGCCA
>NZ_JBDYCV010000004.1:44274-75464 GCF_040495915.1 Shigella sp. FJ200513
TGGTGGCTACGACGGGATTCGAACCTGTGACCCCATCATTATGAGTGATGTGCTCTAACCAACTGAGCTACGTAGCCATCTTTTTTTCGCGATACCTTATCGGCGTTGCGGGGCGCATTATGCGTATAGAGCCTTGCAGCGTCAACCTCTTTTTCAAGGAAAATTGCTCGAAAGTGACTGTTTGGTTAGGTTGCGAACAGCGTGGCGCTATATTCGTCAATTATTGTTTACTTTGTGTTTTTCCCCACCCTACAGCCATTCTTTTGTCGTACAGGATGAAATTCGGAATTCAACAATAGTGGTGGGAAATTAATCTATGAAATACTGGCCTACAGTGATGAGTTGTCAAACAGTGATGTGGCAAACCCGGAACATTTCCTTACTGCATATCAGAATCAACAAGCAGCGCAATAACTAAAACAGCCCCGGATTTCTCCGGGGCAGTACCGCATTTCTTACTTATACGCCGACTGGTGAACGCCAACCGCACGACCAGACGGATCGTCCATTTTTTTGAACGCTTCATCCCATTCGATCGCTTTAGCTGAAGAACACGCGACGGAAGGACCGCCCGGCACGCACTCAGCGGCACTCGGAAGTGGGAACAGTTCTTCAAAGATCTCGCGGTACAGATACGCTTCTTTTGAGGTCGGCGTGTTGTACGGGAAGCGGAAGCGGGCAGTTTCCAGTTGCTGATCAGAAACCTGCTGCGCCGCCACTTCTTTCAGGGTGTCGATCCAACTGTAACCGACGCCATCGGAGAACTGCTCTTTCTGCCGCCAGGCCACGCTTGCGGGCAGGTATGACTCAAAACATTCACGCAGGATGTGTTTTTCCATTTTGCCGTTACCGCACATTTTATCCTGCGGGTTAATGCGCATCGCCACATCAAGGAATTTTTTGTCGAGGAACGGAACGCGTGCTTCCACGCCCCAGGCTGACATCGCTTTGTTGGCGCGCGCGCAGTCATACATATGCAAGGCCAGCAGTTTACGCACCGTCTCTTCATGCAGTTCTTTAACGTTGGGCGCTTTATGGAAGTAAAGATAACCGCCAAACACTTCATCAGAACCTTCACCGGACAGCACCATTTTAATGCCCATCGCCTTGATCTTACGCGACATTAAATACATCGGTGTTGAAGCGCGAATAGTGGTCACATCATAAGTTTCGATGTGGTAAATCACGTCGCGGATGGCATCCAGACCTTCCTGTACAGTGAAGTGAATTTCGTGATGCACCGTGCCCAGATGGTTTGCCACTTCCTGGGCTGCTTTAAGATCCGGTGAACCCGGCAGACCTACAGCAAAGGAGTGTAACTGCGGCCACCAGGCTTCAGAGCGTTCCTGATCTTCCACGCGACGGGCTGCGTATTTCTTGGTGATAGCGGAAATAATTGAGGAATCCAGACCACCAGAAAGTAGCACACCGTAAGGCACATCAGACATCAGATGGCTTTTAACGGAATCTTCCAGTGCCTGACGCAGCTCGTTTTTGTCGGTCACGTTATCTTTCACTGCATCAAAGTCGAACCAGTCGCGATGATAATAAGAACGGATTTCGCCGTCCTGACTCCACAAATAGCTCCCCGCCGGGAACTCTTTAATCGTGCGGCAAACTGGCACCAGCGATTTCATTTCTGAGGCCACATACAGCTGACCGTGTTCGTCATACCCCATATACAGTGGGATGATCCCCAGATGGTCGCGACCAATCAGGTAGGCATCTTTTTCGCTGTCGTACAGGGCAAAGGCAAACATGCCCTGCAAGTCGTCGAGAAATTCCGGCCCTTTTTCCTGATACAGCGCGAGGATCACTTCACAGTCAGACCCTGTCTGGAACTGATAACGATCGCCATATTCAGCGCGCAATGCCTGGTGGTTGTAGATTTCACCGTTTACCGCCAGTACGTGGTTTTTTTGTTGGTTGTAGAGAGGTTGCGCCCCCGCGTTAACGTCAACAATTGACAGACGTTCGTGAGCGAGAATGGCGTTATCGCTGGCATAAATACCGGACCAGTCCGGGCCACGATGACGCATCAGGCGTGACAGCTCGAGTGCTTTCTTACGCAGCTCAACTGCGTCTGTTTTGATATCGAATACGCCAAAAATTGAACACATAACCTTCTCCGTTAACCTGGTATTTGTTGCTTGTTGTGTTTGCTTGTTTAAAAAAATGCCGCAAAGCAGCACTGTGCGCAAGCTATTTGGCAGTGCAAAAATAAAAAACGTAATGGTGATTGTCGATTGGTGAAAAAGGGTCTGGTGTGAGGATGTATTTATTGATGAATCGATAATTTTTAGCGGGTTTTATTGAATGGTTATATTTTACGGGGGCCAAATTGCTGATAAAGTGCGATTTGTTCATGCCGGATGCGGCGTGAACGCCTTATCCGGCCTACAAAAGCATGAAAATTCAATATATTGCAGGAGCTGCGTAGGCCTGATAAGCGTAGCGCATCAGGCAGTTTGGCGTTTGTCATCAGAGCCAACCACGTCCGCAGACGTGGGTGGTATTCAGATAACGTCGATTTCAGCGACTGACGGGTAAATCCAGCTTGGGCGGAACGGCATACTGTCGATATCGTCGAGCGATGAAACACCAGAAAGCACCAGAATCGTCTCCAGACCGGCCTGGAAGCCCGCCAGAATATCGGTACGCAGGTTATCGCCGACAATCACTGTTTCTTCCGAATGCGCCTGCATTTTGTTTAATGCCGCGCGGATGATCCACGGGCTGGGCTTACCAACATAGAACGGTTTGCGCCCGGAGATTTTCTCAATCCCTGCACACAACGCGCCACAAGCGGGATAAAAACCGCGCCCGTGGGTGTCCGGGTTGGTGGCGATAAAGCGTGCACCGTTAGCGACGAAATAGGCTGCTTTATGAATCATGTCCCAGTTGTAGGAACGTGTTTCGCCAACAATCACGAAATCAGGGTTCACATCGGTAATAGTGAAACCGGCTTTGTACAGTTCATGAATCAGTGCGCCTTCGCCCACCACATACGCTTTCTTGCCTTCCTAGCGACGCAGGAAATCGGCGGTCGCCATCGCAGAGGTATAAAACACGCTATCCGGCACATCGACACCGGCAGTGGCAAAGCGGTTCGCCAGATCTTGCCCAGTCTGCGAAGGATAGTTGGTCAGCAACACCAGCGGCAGGCCTTTATCCATAATCCCGTGCAAAAATTCCGCTGCACCCGGTACGGCGACGTTATCGTGCATCAGCACGCCGTCGATATCGCAAATTACATTTTTAATGGTCATGGACTACCCAGAATATTGACAACAATAAGCGCCACTATAAAAGCACATTAATTTTCCAGCAAATGCTGGAGCAAAATACCGTTGAGCATGGCGCGTTTTACCAGCGCAAAAGCGCCGATTGCCGAGCGGTGATCCAGCTCAGAACGTACCACCGGCAGATTAGTACGAAACGCCTTCAGCGCTTGGGTATTAATGCAGCTTTCAATAGCAGGGAGCAGCACTTTATCGGCTTCGGTGATTTCACCAGCAATAACAATTTTTTGCGGATTAAATAAGTTGATAGCAATGGCGATGGTTTTACCCAGATGACGACCGACATACTCAATCACTTCCGAGGCCAGGCTATCGCCTTTGTTCGCGGCTTTGCAGATAGTTTTGATGGTGCAGTCGTCCAGTGGCACACGGCTCTGGTAGCCCTGCTTTAACAGATTCAACACCCGTTGTTCAATGGCAGCGTTGGCGGCGATAGTTTCCAGGCAGCCAAAGTTGCCGCAGTGGCAGCGTTCACCCAGCGGTTCGACCTGAATATGGCCAATTTCACCGACGTTACCGTTGCGGCCAATAAAAATGCGCCCGTTAGAGATAATCCCGGCCCCGGTTCCGCGATGGACACGCACCAGAATGGAGTCTTCGCAATCCTGACTTGCACCGAAGTAGTGCTCCGCCAGCGCCAGACTACGGATATCGTGACCAACGAAACAGGTCACTTTAAAACGTTCTTCCAGTGCTTCTACCAGCCCCCAGTTTTCTACCTGAATATGCGGCATGTAATGAATTTTGCCGCTGTCCGGGTCAACAAGCCCTGGCAGGATCACCGAAATGGCGATTAGCTCGCGCAGCTTGCGCTGGTAGCTATCAATAAACTGAGCAATGGCATTCAGCAGGGCATGTTCCAGCGTCTGCTGGGTACGTTCCGGCAGCGGGTAATGTTCTTCTGCCAGCACTTTGCTGCTGAGATCAAACAGAGTGATGGTGGCGTCATGACGACCAAGCCGTACGCCGATTGCGTGGAAATTGCGGGTTTCGGTGACGATGGAGATAGCGCGGCGGCCCCCGGTGGAGGCCTGCTGATCAACTTCTTTGATCAGCCCGCGTTCGATAAGCTGACGCGTAATTTTGGTTACGCTGGCGGGGGCAAGCTGGCTTTGCTCGGCAATCTGAATCCGCGAGATTGGCCCGTACTGGTCAATCAGGCGATAAACCGCCGCGCTGTTAAGCTGTTTTACGAGATCAACATTACCTATCTGAGCTTGTCCGCCTGGTGTCATACTTTCTCTTATTGAGTTACGACCTCGTTACCGTTAACGATGGTCTTGGTGATTTTAAAATCAGGTGTGAATGCGGTCAGGTTGGCTACTTTACCTGCGGCGAGCGTGCCGAGACGTTTTTCAACGTCAATCGCACGCGCCGGATAGAGCGTCGCCATACGCAGCACTTCATCCAGTGCGATACCGCAATGTTCGACCAGATTACGCACGCCTTCAATCATGGTTAAGGATGAACCGCTTAACGTACCGTTCTCATCCACACAAAGTCCGTTACGGTAGTATATTGTTTTACCCGCAAAAATGAACTGTTCAATGTTGGCACCTGCTGGCGCGGTGGCGTCGGTAACCAGACACAGTTTGTCGCCTTTAAGGCGTTTAGCGTTACGAATGTTGGCGTAATCAACATGCAGGCCATCAGCGATAATACCGCAATAAATGTCAGCTTCGTCGAGGATCGCGCCCGCCAGGCCCGGTTCACGACCGGTAATATACGGCATCGCGTTGTACAGATGGGTGGCAAAGGTAATCCCCGCGCGGAAACCGGCTTTTGCTTCTTTCAACGTCGCGTTGGAGTGACCGGCAGAAACCACAATCCCGGCATTTGCCAGTTTGCTGATGACTTCCGCAGGAACCATTTCCGGTGCCAGGGTCACTTTGGTAATGACGTCGGCGTTTTCACACAGGAAATCGACCAGCGCGGCATCAGGCTTACGCACAAAATTCGGATTATGGGTGCCTTTTTTTACCAGATTCAGCCACGGACCTTCCAGATGCAGACCTAACGCCTGATTCGGATGTTTTGCCAGGTACTCACGCATAACGCGCACGCCCTGTTTCATCAGCTCATCGCTGGTGGTGATAAGCGTCGGCAGATAGTTAGTACAGCCTGATTTCTCATTGGCTTTCTGCATGATTTCCAGCGTTTCCACGCTGACCGCTTCAGCGGTGTCGTTAAACTGTACGCCGCCGCAGCCGTTTAACTGCACATCGATAAAACCGGGGGAGAGAATGGCCCCGTTCAGTGAACGTTGTTCGATCTCTGGCGGCAGTTCCGCTACCGGACAGACGCTTTTAATCAGGCCATCAGCGATAACAACCGCGTGGTCATCAAGAAATTCGTGGCCGGTAAAGATCCGGCCCTGGGTTAATGCATACATTCTGCCCCCCGATTTTAAAAAATATTGCCCTGAGCAAGGAACCAGGGCAGGGATAACAATTACAGACCTTTGATATTTTCTGCTTCTAATTCATTGAAATATCTTAAAGTCTTAACTTTCAGCTCCATGGTGGAAGGTTCATCGCACACCATGATCGCTTTCGGATGCAGTTGCAGACAGCTGATGGTCCACATATGGTTCACGCAACCTTCAACGGCGGCCTGCAGCGCCAGTGCTTTCTGGCTACCCAGCACCATAATCATCACTTCTTCGGCATCCAGCAGTGTACCAACACCGACAGTCAGGGCATATTTTGGCACCTGATTGACATCGTTATCAAAGAAACGAGAGTTCGCGACGCGAGTGTCATGAGTCAGGGTTTTGATACGAGTACGAGAAGCCAGAGAAGACGCCGGTTCGTTAAATGCAATATGACCGTCGTTACCTACACCGCCCATAAACAGATGAATTTTTCCGTAAGAACGGATTTTTTCTTCATACTGGCGGCACTCGGCATCGATATCCGGGGCATTGCCGTTGAGAAGGTTGATGTTTTCTGCTGGAATATCAACGTGATCGAAGAAATTACGGTGCATAAAGCTGTAGTAGCTTTCCGGATGCTCTTTCGGCAGACCGACATATTCGTCCATGTTGAAGGTGACAACGTGCTTAAAGCTGACCTGGCCTGCTTTATGCATTTCGACTAACGCTTTATAGGTGGTCATCGGCGTGCCGCCAGTCGGCAGGCCCAGTACAAACGGACGATCGGCAGTTGGTTTGAACGCATTGATACGATTGACGATATGGCGAGCAGCCCATTTGCCGACCTGTTCAGCGGTAGTCAGGGGGATCAGTCTCATTATTCACCTCAATAAGTAAAATGTAAGCCGTTGGCGGATTAGACATCTTTAAGCGTAACCTGGATTTGCGCAGACAGGCGTCAATCCGACTTGATTTTTTGAATGATAAAATAAGTTTTCTGGTTTAGCCAGTAAAAGGGAGTGATGATAACGATATTTGGTGACAAAACTCACAAAAGACACGCGTTTAATTTGCGATGCGAATTAAATTTTCACACACTCTGTAGCAGATGATCTAACAATCTGATTACAGAACATCGGCAGTAAAATTTGCAGCAAAATAAAAATACGGCTTTAAACGAGCCAAATAGGGTTCTCGTAGGGGGAATAAGATGAATATTTTAGGTTTTTTCCAGCGACTCGGTAGGGCGTTACAGCTCCCTATCGCGGTGCTGCCGGTGGCGGCGCTGTTGCTGCGATTCGGTCAGCCAGATTTACTTAACGTTGCGTTTATTGCCCAGGCGGGCGGTGCAATTTTTGATAACCTCGCATTAATCTTCGCCATCGGTGTGGCATCCAGCTGGTCGAAAGACAGCGCAGGTGCGGCGGCGCTGGCGGGTGCGGTAGGTTACTTTGTGTTAACCAAAGCGATGGTGACCATCAACCCAGAAATTAACATGGGTGTACTGGCGGGTATCATTACCGGTCTGGTTGGTGGCGCAGCCTATAACCGTTGGTCCGATATTAAACTGCCGGACTTCCTGAGCTTCTTCGGCGGCAAACGCTTTGTGCCGATCGCCACCGGCTTCTTCTGTCTGGTGCTGGCGGCCATTTTTGGTTACGTCTGGCCGCCGGTACAGCACGCTATCCATGCAGGCGGCGAGTGGATCGTTTCTGCGGGCGCGCTGGGTTCCGGTATCTTTGGTTTCATCAACCGTCTGCTGATCCCAACCGGTCTGCATCAGGTGCTGAACACCATCGCCTGGTTCCAGATTGGTGAATTCACCAACGCGGCGGGTACGGTTTTCCACGGCGACATCAACCGTTTCTACGCTGGTGACGGCACCGCGGGGATGTTCATGTCCGGCTTCTTCCCGATCATGATGTTCGGTCTGCCGGGTGCGGCGCTGGCGATGTACTTCGCAGCACCGAAAGAGCGTCGTCCGATGGTTGGCGGGATGCTGCTTTCTGTTGCTGTTACTGCGTTCCTGACCGGTGTGACTGAGCCGCTGGAATTCCTGTTCATGTTCCTTGCGCCGCTGCTGTACCTCCTGCACGCACTGCTGACCGGTATCAGCCTGTTTGTGGCAACGCTGCTGGGTATCCATGCCGGCTTCTCTTTCTCTGCGGGTGCTATCGACTACGCGTTGATGTATAACCTGCCTGCCGCCAGCCAGAACGTCTGGATGCTGCTGGTGATGGGCGTTATCTTCTTCGCTATCTACTTCGTGGTGTTCAGTTTGGTTATCCGCATGTTCAACCTGAAAACGCCGGGTCGTGAAGATAAAGAAGACGAGATCGTTACTGAAGAAGCCAACAGCAATACTGAAGAAGGTCTGACTCAACTGGCAACCAACTATATTGCTGCGGTTGGCGGTACTGACAACCTGAAAGCGATTGATGCCTGTATTACCCGTCTGCGCCTGACCGTGGCTGACTCTGCCCGCGTCAACGATACGATGTGTAAACGTCTGGGTGCTTCTGGTGTAGTGAAACTGAACAAACAGACTATTCAGGTGATTGTTGGCGCGAAAGCAGAATCCATCGGCGATGCGATGAAGAAAGTCGTTGCCCGTGGTCCGGTAGCCGCTGCGTCAGCTGAAGCAACTCCGGCAACTGCCGCGCCTGTAGCAAAACCGCAGGCTGTACCAAACGCGGTATCTATCGCGGAGCTGGTATCGCCGATTACCGGTGATGTCGTGGCACTGGATCAGGTTCCTGACGAAGCATTCGCCAGCAAAGCGGTGGGTGACGGTGTGGCGGTGAAACCGACAGATAAAATCGTCGTATCACCAGCCGCAGGGACAATCGTGAAAATCTTCAACACCAACCACGCGTTCTGCCTGGAAACCGAAAAAGGCGCGGAGATCGTCGTCCATATGGGTATCGACACCGTAGCGCTGGAAGGTAAAGGCTTTAAACGTCTGGTGGAAGAGGGTGCGCAGGTAAGCGCAGGGCAACCGATTCTGGAAATGGATCTGGATTACCTGAACGCTAACGCCCGCTCGATGATTAGCCCGGTGGTTTGCAGCAATATCGACGATTTCAGTGGCTTGCTCATTAAAGCTCAGGGCCATGTTGTGGCGGGTCAAACACCGCTGTATGAAATCAAAAAGTAATCTGCTTTATGCCTGATGCGACACGGCAGCGTCGCATCCAACAATGACAAGCGGTGGAGATCTTCTCTGCCGCTTTTTTTTTCATCAATCATCCCCATAATCCTTGTTAGATTATCAATTTTAAAAAACTAACAGTTGTCAGCCTGTCCCGCTTATAAGATCATACGCCGTTATACGTTGTTTACGCTTTGAGGAATCCACGATGAGTGAGGCAGAAGCCCGCCCGACTAACTTTATCCGTCAGATCATCGATGAAGATCTGGCCAGTGGTAAGCACATCACAGTACACACCCGTTTCCCGCCGGAGCCGAATGGCTATCTGCATATTGGCCATGCGAAATCTATCTGCCTGAACTTCGGGATCGCCCAGGACTATAAAGGCCAGTGCAACCTGCGTTTCGACGACACTAACCCGGTAAAAGAAGATATCGAGTATGTCGATTCGATCAAAAACGACGTAGAGTGGTTAGGTTTTCACTGGTCTGGTAACGTCCGTTACTCCTCCGATTATTTTGATCAGCTCCACGCCTATGCGATCGAACTGATCAATAAAGGCCTGGCGTACGTTGATGAACTGACACCGGAACAGATCCGCGAATACCGCGGTACCCTGACGCAGCCGGGTAAAAACAGCCCGTACCGCGACCGCAGCGTTGAAGAGAACTTGGCGCTGTTCGAAAAAATGCGTGCCGGTGGTTTTGAAGAAGGTAAAGCCTGCCTGCGTGCGAAAATCGACATGGCGTCGCCATTTATCGTAATGCGCGATCCGGTGCTGTACCGCATTAAATTTGCTGAACACCACCAGACTGGCAACAAGTGGTGCATCTACCCGATGTACGACTTCACCCATTGCATCAGCGATGCGCTGGAAGGTATTACGCACTCTCTGTGTACGCTTGAGTTCCAGGACAACCGTCGTCTGTACGACTGGGTACTGGATAACATCACCATTCCTGTTCATCCGCGCCAGTACGAATTCTCGCGCCTGAATCTGGAATACACTGTGATGTCCAAGCGTAAGCTGAACCTGCTGGTGACCGACAAGCACGTTGAAGGCTGGGATGACCCGCGTATGCCGACCATTTCCGGTCTGCGTCGTCGTGGTTACACTGCGGCTTCTATTCGTGAGTTCTGCAAACGCATCGGCGTGACCAAGCAGGACAACACCATTGAGATGGCGTCGCTGGAATCCTGCATCCGTGAAGATCTCAACGAAAATGCGCCGCGCGCAATGGCGGTTATCGATCCGGTGAAACTGGTTATCGAAAACTATCAGGGCGAAGGCGAAATGGTCACCATGCCGAACCATCCGAACAAACCGGAAATGGGGAGCCGTCAGGTGCCGTTTAGCGGTGAAATTTGGATCGATCGCGCCGATTTCCGCGAAGAAGCTAACAAGCAGTACAAACGTCTGGTGCTGGGTAAAGAAGTGCGTCTGCGTAATGCTTACGTCATTAAGGCTGAACGCGTGGAGAAAGATGCCGAAGGTAATATCACCACCATCTTCTGTACTTATGACGCCGACACCTTAAGCAAAGATCCGGCAGATGGTCGTAAAGTCAAAGGTGTTATTCACTGGGTGAGCGCGGCACATGCGCTGCCGGTTGAAATCCGTTTGTATGATCGTCTGTTCAGCGTGCCTAACCCAGGTGCTGCGGATGATTTCCTGTCGGTGATTAACCCGGAATCGCTGGTGATCAAACAGGGCTTTGCTGAACCGTCGCTGAAAGATGCGGTTGCGGGTAAAGCATTCCAGTTTGAGCGTGAAGGTTACTTCTGCCTCGACAGCCGCCATTCCACGGCCGAAAAACCGGTATTTAACCGCACCGTTGGGCTGCGTGATACCTGGGCGAAAGTAGGCGAGTAATTTTAAGTTCTACCAAGCCGGGTGAGGCATTTACGTCGCATCCGGCAATAAATAGACAATAAATTTCAAACGCTAAATTGCCTGATGCGCTTCGCTTATCAGGCCTACATGATCTCTGCAATATATTGAATTTGCGTGCTTTTGTAGGCCGGATAAGGCGTTCACGCCGCATCCGGCAAGAAATAGCAAACAATCCCAAACGCCGCGCTCTGCGGCGTTTTTTCTGCTTTTCTTCGCGAATTAATTCCGCTTCGCAATTTATCCATAAAATAAATTTAAAATCACAAAACATAATTAAATAAAATGTAACCGCTTTCATCTTGCTGGAATTTCACGTTTTTATTCTTCTGCAAGCCTTTCAACCGCAAACTTAAGCCTTGTAACAAAAATCATCAAAATATGTGCGGTTGCTCATGTTCTTACATTCTGGTTACAGAAAGAGATTGATAATTCGCGTCGCGAAAAATAGTCTGTTCCTGTAGTCAGCGAGACTTTTCTCAACGCTACTTTTTTAATTTTTATTTTTTTTCGCTGTTCACCTTTGGTGCAGCAATTTATACGTCAAAGAGGATTAACCCATGCGTACGTTTAGTGGCAAACGTAGTACGCTGGCGCTGGCTATTGCCGGTGTTACAGCAATGTCGGGCTTTATGGCAATGCCGGAGGCTCGCGCCGAAGGATTCATCGACGATTCAACCTTAACCGGCGGTATCTATTACTGGCAGCGTGAACGCGACCGTAAAGATGTTACCGACGGCGACAAATACAAAACCAACCTTTCTCACTCCACCTGGAATGCCAACCTCGATTTTCAGTCCGGTTATGCTGCTGATATGTTCGGCCTTGATATTGCTGCGTTTACGGCGATTGAAATGGCGGAAAACGGCGACAGCTCCCACCCGAACGAAATCGCGTTTTCAAAAAGTAATAAAGCCTATGACGAAGACTGGTCCGGCGACAAAAGCGGTATAAGCCTGTATAAAGCTGCGGCCAAATTTAAATACGGTCCGGTTTGGGCGAGGGCAGGTTACATTCAGCCAACCGGTCAAACGCTGTTAGCGCCGCACTGGAGCTTTATGCCGGGTACTTATCAGGGGGCGGAAGCCGGGGCGAATTTTGATTACGGCGATGCTGGTGCCTTGAGTTTCTCCTACATGTGGACCAACGAATACAAAGCGCCGTGGCATCTGGAAATGGATGAGTTTTATCAGAACGATAAAACCACCAAAGTTGATTATCTGCACTCCATCGGTGCGAAATACGACTTCAAAAATAACTTCGTACTGGAAGCGGCATTTGGTCAGGCGGAAGGGTATATCGATCAATATTTTGCCAAAGCCAGCTACAAATTTGATATCGCCGGTAGCCCGTTAACCACCAGCTACCAGTTCTATGGTACCCGCGATAAAGTTGACGATCGCAGCGTCAACGATCTTTATGACGGCACCGCCTGGCTGCAAGCGTTGACCTTTGGTTACCGGGCGGCTGACGTAGTGGATTTGCGCCTCGAAGGCACCTGGATTAAGGCTGACAGTCAGCAGGGATACTTCCTGCAACGTATGACCCCAACCTACGCTTCCTCCAACGGCCGCCTGGATATCTGGTGGGATAACCGTTCCGACTTCAACGCTAACGGCGAAAAAGCGGTCTTCTTCAGTGCGATGTATGACCTGAAAAACTGGAATCTTCCAGGCTTCGCCATCGGCGCTTCCTACGTTTACGCATGGGATGCTAAACCTGCGACCTGGCAGAGCAATCCGGATGCGTACTACGACAAAAACCGGACTATTGAAGAGTCTGCCTACAGCCTGGATGCGGTCTACACCATTCAGGACGGTCGCGCCAAAGGCACGATGTTCAAACTGCACTTCACCGAATACGACAACCACTCCGACATCCCAAGCTGGGGCGGCGGTTACGGTAACATCTTCCAGGATGAGCGTGACGTGAAATTTATGGTAATCGCACCATTCACCATCTTCTGATGCCCGACGCGGCAGGTTTTGTGCCTGCCGCATTCAATGAAAAAACTGATTCTCATCGCCATGATGGCATCGGGGCTGGTAGCTTGTGCGCAATCAACCGCACCACAGGAAGACAGCCGTCTGAAAGAGGCATACAGCGCCTGTATCAACACCGCGCAAGGTTCGCCAGAAAAAATTGAAGCCTGCCAGAGCGTGTTAAACGTGCTGAAGAAAGAGAAACAACATCAGCAGTTTGCCGACCAGGAAAGTGTACGCGTACTGGATTATCAGCAGTGTCTGCGTGCAACGCAAACCGGAAATGATCAGGCGGTGAAAGCCGATTGTGATAAGGTCTGGCAGGAAATACGCAGTAATAACAAATAAGTGAGAGCTGTAACTCTCGCTTTTCTTATTTCCCTTGTATAAAAAAGCCAACCCGCAGGTTGGCTTTTCTCGTTCAGGCTGGCTTATTTGCCTTCGTGCGCGTGCTCATCTTCGCGGCAATCGCCTTCGGCACAGTGACCGTAAAGATAGAGACTGTGGTTAGTCAGGCGAATGCCATGTTTTGCGGCAATTTCACGCTGACGCGCTTCGATGGAATCATCACTAAATTCGATAACCTTGCCGCAGTCGAGGCAAATCAGGTGATCGTGGTGATGTTGCTGTGTCAGTTCAAATACGGATTTACCGCCTTCAAAATTGTGGCGGGTGACGATACCAGCGTCGTCAAACTGGTTCAGTACGCGATATACCGTAGCCAGACCAATTTCTTCACCCATATCGATCAGACGTTTGTATAAATCTTCCGCACTGACGTGATGGTTGTCCGGCTCCTGAAGAACTTCCAGGATTTTTAAACGAGGAAGCGTTACTTTCAGGCCAGCTTTCTTTAGGGCGGTATTGTTATCAGTCATGCGGAATCTGTCCTGTTACTAAGCGGTTCACTTCATTAGAAGAAGTGACAGAATTTGCTCTTGAGATAATGCGTATCATTATAGAATTGCCACGCCTAAATGAAAACCACAAGTCCCTGGCAAATATTGTTAATAAAAACGTGGCACAGCTTACATTTACAACGGCAAGGCCACTTGAACACTGGGACATTGTATAGGTACAACAGCAAAAGTTACAAATTTGTAGCAATTATTTTGATTGGCATTATCTATTAATACGGCGTAGACATGAGTCTACGCCGCATCACATCAGGCATTAAGAATTTCGTCGAGATGCAACTCTTCAGAAATCTGTTTAACCCATTTTTCTACACGTTCAGCGGTCAGTTCCGGCTGACGGTCTTCGTCGATAGCCAGACCGACAAAGTGGTCGTCATCTGCCAGACCTTTTGATGCTTCGAAATGATAGCCCGCAGTTGGCCAGTGACCAACGATGGTTGCACCGCGCGGTTCAATGATGTCGCGGATGGTGCCCAATGCGTCGCAGAAATATTCGGCGTAATCTTCCTGGTCACCACAACCAAACAGCGCAACCAGTTTACCATTGAAATCAATCTCTTCGAGAGTCGGGAAGAAGTCATCCCAGTCACACTGCGCTTCGCCGTAATACCAGGTTGGGATGCCCAGCAGCAGAATGTCGTAAGCTTCCAGATCTTCTTTGCTGCTTTTTGCAATGTCATGGACATCGGCAACGTCTTTACCAAGCTGTTTTTGAATCATTTTTGCGATATTTTCGGTATTACCGGTGTCGCTGCCGAAAAAGATGCCAGTGATAGCCATGAGTGAAATAACCTCTTGAAACTTATTGAAATGGGGGTGGAAAATTGCCCACGGATAAAGGCAATCATAGCAGAACAGGCAGTCTTGCGGAATCAGCAAACGAGCAGGACTGCACACTGTGCTACATGAAAGTGGAAATTTAAACGATGCCCTGACTACGCAGCGCCGCCAGTTGCTGCATTAACATCTCTTCGATCAGTTCGCTACGGCTCATATTACGCGATTCCGCCAGCTCGTTCAGCGCCTCGACAGCTTCCGCGTTCAGCTTCAGTTCGACACGCTTAAGGCCACGTACTTTGTCGCGTTTTAGCTGGTTGCGTTTATTAATACGCAGCTGTTCATCGCGCGAAAGCGGATTAGTTTTCGGTCGTCCCGGTCGACGCTCGTGCGCGAACAGATCTAATGTCGTACGGTCCGTTTGTTCTTTGGCCATGATCTTGGTGACTTCGGGGGAAACAATCAGCCAGGCCTCTGCCCGGATGGATAGCGCGCCATAATACATCAGCGCGATGAGTCACGCCAACGCCCACGCGCGGAAAGCGACGCGGACGCTGGGTTTTTAATCAGTTGCGTTAATCATTGAGATAGCGACGGATAGCGCGTAATACCGCATCCGGTTTTTCAGCATGGACCCAGTGACCCGCGCCTGCAATCACATGCGCCCGTGCCTGTGGAAATTGTGCCAGTAAATCATCACGGTACTGCTCGCTAACATACGGAGAATTGCCGCCAGGGATAAACAGGGCAGGGTGATCCCATGCCGGGATTTTCTCCCAACCCACAATATGCGGATACTGATCCCACAATACCGGCACGTTAAAGCGCCACTCCCCGTCAACAAAAGATTTCAACAGAAACTGAATCACCCCTTCTTCATTAAGATGCTGGCGCATTATTGCTGCTGCTTGCTGGCGAGTTTGTGCGTCCGATTCACTGACCGCGTTGATAGCTGCGAAAATCTCATCATGACGGCGTACGTGATAGTCGACCGGTGCGATATCGATCGCCACCAGTTTATCGATGCGATCGGGGGCCAGTGCAGTAAGTGCCATTACCGCTTTACCGCCCATGGAGTGACCGATAAATGTTGCTTTGTCGATCTGCAGTGCATCCAGGGTATCAACAAGATCCTGCGCCATCGCCGGGTAATTCATTACCGGCTCTCTCGGTGAAAGACCGTGGTTACGCATATCAACCTGGATGATATTGTGATCGTTTACCAGATCGCGAGCCAGTACGCCAAGGTTGTCGAGGCTACCAAACAGACCATGGACAAGAACGATGGGAGAATTATTGTGCTGGTTTTGTGCAGTTTGCGCGCGGATATTTAATTTCATGGCAAAGTTCTTTTTTTCGCGTTGTCGGGTTAGGGTATTATGTTGACCATTGTGCCACAGGGCTGCAACAAATAAGGTTTATTCCGAGTTTTTCTGCAAGCCAGGCTTGACGCTATCCGCTGCCGGGATTTATTCATATACTCTTGGCGACTTGTATTCAGCTAAGACACTGCACTGGATTAAGATGAAAACGATTGAAGTTGATGATGAACTCTACAGCTATATTGCCAGCCACACTAAGCATATCGGCGAGAGCGCATCCGACATTTTACGGCGTATGTTGAAATTTTCCGCCGCATCACAGCCTGCTGCTCCGGTGACGAAAGAGGTTCGCGTTGCGTCACCTGCTATCGTCGAAGCGAAGCCGGTCAAAACGATTAAAGACAAGGTTCGCGCAATGCGTGAACTTCTGCTTTCGGACGAATACGCAGAGCAAAAGCGAGCGGTCAATCGCTTTATGCTGCTGTTGTCTACACTATATTCTCTTGACGCCCAGGCGTTTGCCGAAGCAACGGAATCGTTGCACGGTCGTACACGCGTGTACTTTGCGGCAGATGAACAAACGCTGCTGAAAAATGGTAATCAGACCAAGCCGAAACATGTGCCAGGCACGCCGTATTGGGTGATCACCAACACCAACACCGGCCGTAAATGCAGCATGATCGAACACATCATGCAGTCGATGCAATTCCCGGCGGAATTGATTGAGAAGGTTTGCGGAACTATCTAAAACGTTGCAGACAAAGGACAAAGCAATGGCAATCCACAATCGTGCAGGCCAACCTGCACAACAGAGTGATTTGATTAACGTCGCCCAACTGACGGCGCAATATTATGTACTGAAACCAGAAGCAGGGAATGCGGAGCACGCGGTGAAATTCGGTACTTCCGGTCACCGTGGCAGTGCAGCGCGCCACAGTTTTAACGAGCCGCACATTCTGGCGATCGCTCAGGCAATTGCTGAAGAACGTGCGAAAAACGGCATCACTGGCCCTTGCTATGTGGGTAAAGATACTCACGCCCTGTCCGAGCCTGCGTTCATTTCCGTACTGGAAGTGCTGGCAGCGAACGGCGTTGATGTCATTGTGCAGGAAAACAATGGCTTCACTCCGACGCCTGCCGTTTCCAATGCCATCCTGGTTCACAATAAAAAAGGTGGCCCGCTGGCAGACGGTATCGTGATTACACCGTCCCATAACCCGCCGGAAGATGGTGGTATCAAGTACAATCCGCCAAATGGTGGCCCGGCTGATACTAACGTCACCAAAGTGGTGGAAGACAAGGCCAACGCACTGATGGCCGATGGCCTGAAAGGCGTGAAGCGTATCTCCCTCGACGAAGCGATGGCATCCGGCTATGTGAAAGAGCAGGATCTGGTGCAGCCGTTCGTGGAAGGGCTGGCCGATATCGTTGATATGGCGGCGATTCAGAAAGCGGGCCTGACGCTGGGCGTTGATCCGTTGGGCGGTTCCGGTATCGAATACTGGAAGCGCATTGGCGAGTATTACAACCTCAACCTGACCATCGTTAACGATCAGGTCGATCAAACCTTCCGCTTTATGCACCTCGATAAAGACGGTGCGATCCGTATGGACTGCTCCTCCGAGTGTGCGATGGCGGGTCTGCTGGCACTGCGTGATAAGTTCGATCTGGCGTTTGCTAACGACCCGGATTATGACCGTCACGGTATCGTCACTCCGGCAGGTTTGATGAATCCGAACCACTACCTGGCGGTGGCGATCAACTACCTGTTCCAGCATCGTCCGCAGTGGGGCAAAGATGTTGCTGTCGGTAAAACGCTGGTTTCTTCTGCGATGATCGACCGTGTGGTCAATGACTTGGGCCGTAAGCTGGTAGAAGTACCGGTAGGTTTCAAATGGTTTGTTGATGGTCTGTTCGACGGCAGCTTCGGCTTTGGCGGCGAAGAGAGCGCAGGGGCTTCCTTCCTGCGTTTCGACGGCACGCCGTGGTCCACCGACAAAGACGGCATCATTATGTGTCTGCTGGCGGCGGAAATCACCGCTGTCACCGGTAAGAACCCGCAGGAACACTACAACGAACTGGCAAAACGCTTTGGTGCGCCGAGCTACAACCGTTTGCAGGCAGCTGCGACTTCCGCACAAAAAGCGGCGCTGTCTA
The DNA here is from genome assembly GCF_040495915.1 of Shigella sp. FJ200513. Classification (NCBI taxonomy): domain Bacteria; kingdom Pseudomonadati; phylum Pseudomonadota; class Gammaproteobacteria; order Enterobacterales; family Enterobacteriaceae; genus Shigella; species Shigella sp. FJ200513. The sequence continues at coordinate 62,148 of NZ_JBDYCV010000004.1, forward strand.
AGCTGTCTCCGGAAATGGTGAGCGCCAGCACCCTGGCAGGTGACCCGATCACCGCGCGCCTGACTGCTGCTCCGGGCAACGGTGCTTCTATTGGCGGTCTGAAAGTGATGACTGACAACGGCTGGTTCGCCGCGCGTCCGTCAGGCACGGAAGACGCATATAAGATCTACTGCGAAAGCTTCCTCGGTGAAGAACATCGCAAGCAGATTGAGAAAGAAGCGGTTGAGATTGTTAGCGAAGTTCTGAAAAACGCGTAAACACATTTAATAAAAAAAGAGCGGTCGCAAGATCGCCCTTTTTTACTTTGCTTTTTTAACCGTGTTTATTTTTCAGTTCAAAGCGTGGTGATACCAGACCATACAGTGTCCAACCAAGGAAGGTCACGATGGAACCGTACAGCATGGCTTCTTCCCCGGATGAGTACAGCGCATAAAAGCTATACATCGCGCCAACAAAAGCAACAAAGTTTGCAACTTTCGCTTTTGAGGGGGGCACATTAGCGACCTTCTGAATAATGACTAATGCCGCCATTGACAGAATATACGGAATGATATTGGTCACCACGGCCAGGTTAACCAGCACGTTGAACTGACTGTTTAGCGACGGGCTAATCGTCATCAGCGCCAACCCGCTCTGGATAATCACAATGGTCAACATTCCCTGCACCGGTGCATCCACTTTGGTTACACGGGAGAAAATTTTAGGGAAGTAGCCTTCATCAGATGAAGATTTAAACACCTGGGCAATGGTGAACTGCCAGCCAAGCAGCGAACCGCAGCAGGACATCACCATCAGCGCCATAATGACTTTACCCACTTCTGGTGTAAACATCTGTGCGAAGGCCAGGCCAAATGGTGCCGTTGAATTTGCCAGCTCCATATTAGGCACAATCCCTGCAATCACGTTGGTGGAGACGATATAAATCACCGCCGCACCTAACGTACCGCCGAGTACCGCGATTGGCACATTACGTTCCGGGTTTTCCACTACATCAGTATTCGCACACGCAGACTCCAGACCAAGAAAAGCCCACAGCGTCATAGCGATGGAAGAACCTACTGCACTGAAGAACGGTGCATGATGCGGATTCCAGGAATCAACGTAAAGCGTCGGGCTAAACCAGAACCAGCCGATAATGCACAGGCCTACCACCGGAATAATGCCCCCCCACACGGTAATGCTACTGATTTGCCCGGTAATGCGCGCACCACCAAAGTTAGCCACGGTACAAATCCACAGCACCCCGATGGTCGCAAGACCAATCTGCACTGGCGACAAACTCGCGCCGAGCAGTTCGGTGCCGTAACCAACCGCCGAAATAGCAATCGCGACGTTAGCAATCAGCAGTGAGACGCCGTAGGTATAGTTCGCAATAAAGTTACCGGATTTACCGAAAGCATACTCGGCATAACCGCCCATACCACCTGATTTACGGCTGAACATACCGCATTTTGCGAATGCCCATGCCAGTGCCATTGAGCCTACGGCTGTCACCAGCCAGGAGATAATTGAAATTGTCCCAACTTCGGCAAGCTTTGTCGGCAGCATGATGATACCGGAGCCCATCATGTTGACCATCGTCAGTATGGTTAACTGAACGACGCCCATTTTGTTCGATTTAGCCTGACTCATAATTTTTCCCCTTTCAACAGGGTGCTTTGCGCATCACGAGGCTTGATGACATAGCACCAAACTTGCTTACGACCATCATGTTCTTCGATATAGACACCCTGCAGCTCCGGTGCAAAACCTGGCAGCAGGTTGATCCCTTCTTCCAGAGCGCTGAAGTAACGCAAAACAGCACCACCCCAGATTTCACCCGGAACAACACACAGCACACCCGGAGGATAAGGAAGCGCCCCTTCGGCAGCGATACGACCTTCGGCATCCGGTAGACGAACCAGCTCCACTTCACCGCGTAAATAGGCGTAGTTGGCTTCTTGCGGATTCATGCTGACGTGTGGGAAGTGCGCTTTGCGGAACATCTCTTTTTGCAGTTGTTTCACGTTGTGGCGGGCATACAAATCATGCATTTCCTGGCACAACTGACGCAGGGTATAACCGGCGTAGCGCTCTTCATGCTGTTTGTAGATGGAAGGCAGCACTTCTGCTAATGGCGCGTCGGACTCAAGCAGTTTTTCGAAGCGTACCAGCAGGGCACAAGTTGCTGAAGTTTGGCCATATCTTCTGCCGGAGTCAGCAGGAAGAGGATGGCGTTAAGATCGCATTTTTCCGGCACTACGCCATTTTCGCGCAGGAAGTTAGCAAGAATCGTCGCGGGTACACCGAACGCTTCATATTCGCCGTTACGTGCATCAATACCTGGGGTTGTCAGCAACAGTTTGCAAGGATCGACAAAGTATTGATTCTCTGCATAGCCTTCAAAAGAATGCCAGTGTTCCCCTGGTACAAACTGGAAGAAGCGCAGATCAACCGCAATTTGCGCTGTTTCATACGACTGCCAGGGTTTACCATCCACCAGTTCAGGTACGAACGGACGAATATGCTGACAGTTATCGAGGATCAGTTTGCGGGCATTAATGCCATTTACCACACAATCCATCCACATATTACGACCGCTGACACCTTCATGCATTTTGGCGTTGATATCCAGTGCGGCAAACAGCGGATAGAACGGGCTGGTGGAGGCGTGCATCATAAAGGCGTTGTTCATGCGTTTGTGCGGTACATAACGCTGTTGCCCTTTGATGTGGCTGTCTTTTTTATGGATTTGTGAAGTTTGAGAAAAACCAGCCTGCTGTTTATGTACGGATTGCGTAACTAGAATACCCGGATCGTTCTCATTAAGATCCAGCAACAGCGGCGAACAGTCAGCCATCATCGGGATAAATTGCTCATAGCCAACCCATGCGGAGTCAAACAGAATGTAGTCACACAGATGACCAATTTTATCCACCACCTGGCGGGCGTTATAAATCGTACCGTCGTAGGTGCCTAACTGAATCACAGCGAGGCGGAAAGGACGAGCCTCTTTTGCCCGCTGCGGTGCGACTTCCGCGATCAGCTCACGCAGGTAACTTTCTTCAAAACAGTGCGCATCAATGCCACCGATAAAGCCATACGGGTTACGTGCCGTTTCCAGATAAACCGGTGTTGCACCAGCCTGTAGCAACGCTCCGTGGTGGTTAGATTTGTGGTTATTGCGATCAAACAGCACCAGATCACCCGGTGTTAGCAGGGCGTTTAAAACCACTTTGTTAGAAGATGAAGTGCCATTTAGAACGAAGTATGTTTTATCGGCATTAAACACTTTTGCCGCATGTTGCTGTGCAATGCATGGCGCGCCTTCGTGAATCAGCAGATCGCCCATTGCTACGTCTGCGTTGCATAAGTCGGAACGGAACAGCGTTTCTCCGAAGTACTCCACGAACTGATTCCCTGCCGGATGACGACGGAAAAACTCACCTCCCTGATGACCCGGGCAGTCAAAAGCGCTATTGCCCTGATTGACATAATCGACCAGTGCGCGGAAGAAGGGCGGGCGCAGTTGCGTTTCATAATGGCTAGCAGCGGTTTCTAACTGACGTCCATAAAACTCTTTCCGTGATTCGCAATGCTCGAAGACACCAGAAATACGTGGCAGATATTCTGCTGGTACACGTTCTTCATTTTCCGTTGCAATAAAAACAGGAATGCCATAGCCAGTAGCGTCTATTTTATCGAGTTTTCCACGTTCAACATCATTGACTGATAAAATAATGGCGGCAACGTCAATATAATTACTTTCGTCAATATTCACGCATGCACGATGAGTGGAAAAACAATCCGGGCAAGAACGGCTAACGGCAATTTTTAATTCTGACATTTTATTCATCTCTTTATTTCAGGTAATAGCAGGTCCTCAATTTCTCAAAGGAGAAATCGATCACGTCGGAAAAAAAGCAAAGCTCCACCGCTGATAAATAAATCAGTAGTTTGCTTTTTGCAGATGCAATAACCCAGACCAGCCCGGTAACTGGCTATACTCGTCATACCTCAAGTTGCAAGTGCTGCGACTCGAATTATTTAGAGTTTAAAAGGGTTAGCAGTATATGAGCACCGAGGAATACAGGTATTAACCTGTAATGCTTAAAGTCAGGGAGACCTGTACGTTGGGGTGCCCTTTAGTCAGAAGACTAGCGGGCATTAAAGAAATGAAAGTCAAAACTATTACGATGGGCAAACTTCATGATATGGGTTGTCCGCCTTATATGAGGCATTAAGCGGTTATTATTTTCCATTTACCTTTACCGCTTGCTGTGTCAGTTGAAGGTAGAGTTATTCTATCCATGAAATGGCTATAATCTGTGAAGAAGATCAACAAAAAACGATCATACCCCAGATAATAAATCATTAATTATGAATATCGCCATATTAGATGCTGTTTTGTTACTTAAATGTTGTAATTTCGTGTTTTATATTTGCGTTAAGAAATTAAACCTGCCAAATAATAATATTCGGCGCAGGTTTAATAATAAATTAATCACTATTTAAGCGAATTTATTGAATAACAATTCAAAGCATAAACCGATACCCAATACCGGTTTCAGTAATGAAGTGGCGAGGCCGGGCCGGATCCTGTTCCAGTTTTTGTCGCAGATGTCCCATATAAATACGCAAATAGTGACTGTGTTCGACCGCGTTTGGCCCCCACACCTGGTTAAGGAGCTGGCGCTGGGTGAGTACTTTTCCGGCATTGTTGAGCAGCACCGCCAGCAGGCGGAACTCAATTGGTGTGAGATGCACCTCTTCCTCACCCCGGTGAATCACGCGGGCGGCTAAATCGACGGTAACACCGGAAAATTTCACCAGCGGATCGGGCGCGGCGGTGGCGGAGTGGCGGAGTGGCGGCGTAAAGCGACGCGCAGACGGGCCTGCAATTCGCCAATACCAAACGGCTTACTCAGATAATCATCCGCTCCGGCATCCAGCGCGGCGATCTTGTCGCTCTCTTCGCTGCGTGCGGAAAGCACAATCACCGGCACCGGGCTCCACTGGCGCAGGTCGCGGATAAACTCAATCCCATCACCATCGGGCAGGCCGAGATCGAGAATAATCAAATCTGGCTTACGGGTTGCCGCTTCCAGCAAGCCGCGTTGCAGAGTTTCGGCCTCAAAGACGCGCATCCCGTCGCCCTCCAGCGCCGTGCGCAGAAAGCGACGAATAGCCTGTTCATCTTCAACAATCAGAACGTTTGTCACATATCCTCATGAAAGTCTTCAAGTTCAGGAGCGGTTTGCTGGGGAAGTGTAACACGAAAACAGGCACCACCTTCCGGTCGGTTGAACGCGGTAATGGTGCCGCCGTGTACATCCACAATCGCCCGACAAATTGCCAACCCAAGCCCGACACCCGGCACCGCCGACTCTTTATTCCCGCGAGCAAACTTATCAAATATCGTCTGCTCCTGGCCTGGCGGAAGACCGGGGCCGTTATCCCAGACATCCAGTTGTAGATTTTCGCCCTCAACGTGGGCATCGATACCAATTTCGGCCTGCGCACCCGCATATTTCACCGCGTTCTCCAGCAGATTAATCAGCACCCGTTCAAAGAGTGGCCCGTCAACGTGGATTAAGGTCAGCGGTTCTGGCAGAGAAAGATTGATGGGCGACGATAAACCCGGTTCCGGCATTTGCAGCGCGCTGCCGACTACTTCTTCCAGCGTTAACCACTCTTTCTTCAAATTAAAGCCGCCGGACTGAATTCGCGCCATATCCAGTAGATTATTCACCAGTCGGGTAGTGTTCAGCACATGCTGACGAATCTCGCTGGCCTGGCGGGCGTGGGGTGATCCTTCGCTTGCCAGATCGAGCGTTAAGATTTCTGCCTGACCAAACAGCACCGTAAGCGGCGTGCGTAAATCATGCGAAAGCGCTGCCAGCAGGGCGTTGCGGATCTGTTCACGTTCGCTTGCCATCCGCGCCTGTTCTTCGCTGGCGGTTAGCGTCAGCCGCTCAAGGGCATTGGCGACTAACAGCGTAAAAGTCTCCAGCAGGCGCTGCTGTTCCGGGATCATCAACTGGCGCAGATTCCCCGGCTCCACCACCACCAGCCCGTAGGTTTTCTCGCCGCTTTTTAGCGGCAAAATCTGGTACGGTACACCGGGTAACGTGTCGGTGCCCGCGCCCGCAGGCAGGCCTTTATCAAAACTCCACTGCGCGATGGCATCGTCCCATGGCGTAATTCCTTGCGGATGTGTTAACGGCTGCAATTTACCGTTGTCATCGGGCAACAACACCTGACTGCGGGCATGAAACGTGGAGGCAATAAATTGTTCGCTGGTGGCGGCGATGTCCTGCGGACTGCGGCCCACCGCCAGAGCTTTCGACATTTCATATAAGTGCCGTGTGCGTTGCTCGCGGTAACGGGCTACCCGCGCCTGATAACGCACACCAGCAGTAAGGTTCCCGATCACCAGCCCGACGGTTAACATCACCGCGAAGGTCAGCAGATATTGCACATCAGAGACGGCGAGCGTGCCGCGTGGGGCGATAAAAAAGAGATCGAAACTCACCACATTAATGACGGTGGCAACCACCGAAGGCCAGCGTCCATAAAATAGCGCCACCACCACGCCAAGCAGATACAGCATCACCAGGTTGGCGGCATCAAACGCCATCAGCCACTGCATGGCAATTAAGGTGATAACGGCGCATAACGCGGCGGCAACCACGCATCCCTGAATCTGTACCCGCCACTTGTCTTTAAATGAGCGGCTATCCGGCGCGTTGTTAATCGTGCGGGCGGGTGGTTCATCAAGCGCGACCAGCACCTGATCGAGATCGGGGGCGATGCGCGCCAGTCGGTCAGCAAATGTTTCCCGACGCCACCAGCGGCGCGAGGCTGGGCGACCGAGAATAATCTTGCCGAGATTATGTTCACGGGCATAACGCACTACCGCTTTCTCTTCCGCTGGATCAGAAAGTGTTGCCGTCTCCGCGCCCAGCTCCTGCGCCAGACGTAAGGCGCTGAGAATTGCCCGACGTTTTTTCTCCGGTAAGCGATGCAGGGCAGGGGTTTCAACATACACCGCGTGCCAGACGCTCCCCAGCCGTGACGTCAGCCGCGCCGCCGCGCGGACCAGTTTTCGCTGCCGGTGTTATGGCCGATGCATAAAAGGATCGCGTCGCGCGTGTGCCAGACTTTCTCTTCGCCAGGATGCCCCCGCCAGGCGCGCATTTGCTCATCAACGCGATCGGCAGTACGGCGCAGTGCCAGTTCGCGCAGGGCGATCAGATTGCCTTTGCGGAAAAAATGTTCAATGGCGCGCTCCGCCTGCCCGGCAATATAGACTTTGCCTTCTTTCAGCCGCTGGCGCAGATCGTCCGGGGGCAAGTCCACCAGCACCACGTCGTCGGCGGCATCGAAAAAAGGATCGGGCACGGTTTCCCGTACCTGAATTCCGGTGACGCCGCTGACCACATCATTCAGACTTTCCAGATGCTGAACGTTGACGGTTGTGAAAACATCAATGCCAGCTTCCAGCAGTTCTTCGATATCCTGCCAGCGTTTAGGATGACGAGAACCTGGCGCATTACTGTGCGCCAGTTCGTCCATTAAGATCAGCGCCGGACGGCGGGCGAGGGCGGCATCGAGATCAAACTCGCTGATATGCCGCCCACGGTACGCCTGGCGTTTCAGAGGCAGAACAGCCAGCCCTTCAAGCATGGCGGCGGTATCTTTCCGCCCATGGGTTTCTACCACACCAACCACAATATCCAGCCCTTGCGCCCGCAGTCGCTGGGCTTCTGCCAGCATCGCCCAGGTCTTCCCGACGCCTGCACAGGCACTGAAGAAAACTTTCAGCTTCCCCCGATGCGGCGCGGCAGTTTGTTCCAGCAGACGGTCGGGGTCGGGACGTAAGGGTTCGTTATTCATCAAGCTTATCCAGTGCCAGATTGAGTTCGACAATGTTGACGACCGGCTGGCCGATATATTTCACCAGCGGTTGTTGGCTGTATTTTGCGATCAGCTGCGTGAGCTGTTCAACGCTGAGATTACGCGCTTTTGCGATGCGTGGGATCTGCCAGGCCGCCGCTTGCGGGGTGATGTTATTGTCCAGTCCGCTTGCCGACGCCGTCACCAGTTCAACCGGAACGTTCGTGCTGGCGTCCGGGTTAGCGGCCCGTAATGCGGCAACGCGTGCGGCTATCTGTTTATCCAGCTCCGGGTTACTGACTGCCAGATTGCTCCCGCCAGAAGCCTGTGGATTATAGGGCATTTCTGCTGTTGCCGACGGGCGACCATGAAAATAGCCGTTGCCGGTAAAATTTTGCCCGATTAATGCCGAACCGCGCACCGTATCACCTTCACGAATCAACGAACCGTTGGCCTGCCAGGGATACCACCATTGCCCCAGTGCGGTGGTCAGCAGCGGGTAAACGCCGCCAGTAATCAATAACAGAAAGAGAAATGTCGATAATGCCGGACGTAATCCACTCATGGTAAACCTCACACCAGACTACAAACGGTTAGCAGTAAATCAATGACTTTGATACCAATAAACGGCACCAGCAGCCCACCCAGACCGTAAATCCATAAGTTACGGCGCAACATGGCAGAAGCGGTAAGCGGTTTATAACTCACGCCTTTTAACGCCAGAGGAATCAAAAAGACGATAATCAAGGCGTTGAAAATGACCGCACTGAGAATGGCGGAGTCGGGCGAATGCAGGCGCATGATGTTCAGCGCATTTAACTGCGGATATGTTGCCGCGAACGCCGCCGGAATAATGGCGAAGTATTTCGCCACATCGTTGGCAATGCTGAAGGTGGTCAGCGAGCCACGGGTCATCAGCATCTGTTTGCCAATGTGCACCACCTCGATCAACTTGGTCGGGTTAGAGTCGAGATCCACCATATTGCCCGCCTCTTTAGCCGCCTGGGTGCCGGAGTTCATCGCCACCGCGACATCTGCCTGCGCCAGCGCCGTAGCATCGTTGGTGCTGTCGCCGGTCATCGCTACCAAACGACCTTCCGCCTGATACTGACGGATCAATGCCAGCTTGGCCTCCGGTGTCGCTTCGGCGAGAAAATCATCGACACCCGCTTCCGCAGCTATCGCGGCGGCAGTCAGACGGTTATCGCCGGTAATCATCACCGTTTTAATGCCCATTTGCGCAGCTGGGCGAAGCGCTCTTTAATACCGCCTTTGACGATATCTTTCAGCGCAATAACGCCCAGCACACGAGAACCTTCCACCACCACCAGCAGCGTGGCTCCTTGACGCGCAACCTGATCGACTTTTTGATCAACATCGGCAGGGAAGTGACCGCCGTTAGCCTCAATATGGCGGCGAATGGCATCGACAGAACCTTTACGGATCATGCGGTTGTCGATGTTGATCCCGCTCATCCGGCTTTGCGCAGTAAACGGTACAAAGGTGGCATGGAGCGACTGCACATCGCGCTCGCGCAGGTTAAAACGTTGCTTGGCGAGGATCACAATACTGCGACCTTCCGGCGTTTCATCAGCCAGCGAAGCCAGTTGTGCGGCGTCAGCCAGCGTTTTTTCATCCACGCCCTGCGCGGGGATAAACTCCGACGCCTGACGGTTACCGAGTGTGATGGTGCCGGTTTTATCCAGTAGCAGAACGTCAACGTCACCTGCCGCTTCAACTGCACGTCCGCTGGTGGCAATCACATTCGCGCCCAGCATCCGACTCATCCCGGCGACGCCGATCGCTGACAACAGGCCACCAATAGTGGTTGGGATCAGACAGACCAGCAGCGCCACCAGTACCGTTACACTCACGGCATTACCGCCCCACGCGGAAAACGGCCACAGCGTGGCGGTTGCCAGTAAAAAGACGATGGTCAGAGCAATCAGCAGGATAGTCAGGGCAATCTCGTTCGGTGTTTTGCGTCGCTGTGCGCCTTCCACCATCGCGATCATCCGATCCAGAAATGCCTCACCGGGGTTAACGCTACACTCAATCACCAGCCAGTCAGAAAGAATACGCGTGCCGCCGGTAACGGAGGCAAAATCGCCGCCGGATTCACGGATCACCGGTGCCGATTCCCCGGTGATGGCGCTTTCATCGACCGATGCGCCGCCTTCAATGACTTCACCATCGCAGGGGATAATATCGCCAGCTTCTACCAGCACGATGTCACCTTTACGCAGTTGATCGGCAGGAACTTTGTCCGCCGCAGCGCCATATTTCGGCTCACGCAGCTTGCGGGCAAAGGCAGTTTTTTTCACCCCTTTAAGACTGTTGGCCTGCGCTTTACTGCGGCCTTCTGCCAGCGCCTCGGCGAAATTAGCGAACAGTACGGTGACCCACAGCCAGCCGCTAATTGCCGCGCTAAACAGCGCATTGCCAGGCATCGCACCGCTTGCCATCGCGATGCTAATACAGGTGGTCAGCAGACTGCCGATCCAGACGATAAACATCACCGGATTGCGCCATTGCGCCTGCGGGTTTAATTTTTTCACCGCTTCTTTCAGCGCCTGAACGACAAGTGTTGGTTCGAATAGCGCCAGTTGTTTACGACTCATATTCAGTGCTCACTCAATATCATCAGGAGAGATATTCCGCCACCGGACCAAGCGCCAGGGCAGGGATAAAGGTCAGTGCGCCAACCAGCAACACGGTGCCGATTAACAGGCCAACAAACAGCGGGCCGTGCGTTGGCAGCGTGCCGGAGCTGGCGGGTTGGCTCTTTTTACTCACCAGCGAACCGGCAATTGCCATCACCGGGATAATCACCCCGAAGCGACCGACAAACATGCAGAACGCCAGTAAACAGTTCCAGAACGGAGAGTTGGCGCTTAATCCGGCAAAGGCGCTGCCGTTGTTGTTAGCGGCGGACGACACGGCGTACAGCACTTCGCTAAAACCATGCGGGCTAGGGTTAAGCATGGCGCTACGTCCGGCGTCGGTCATCATCGCCAACGCCGCGCCCATCAGTACCAGTGTTGGAGTAACCAGAATCGCCAGTGCAGTCAGTTTCATCTCGCGTACGTCTATTTTTTTACCCAGATATTCCGGTGTACGACCAATCATCAGCCCGGCAATAAACACCGCCAGCAGGACAAACAGCATCATGCCGTAAAGACCAGAACCGACACCGCCGAACACCACTTCACCAATTTGCATTAGCCACATCGGCACCATGCCGCCGAGAGCGGTAAACGAATCATGCATCGCAATCACCGCGCCACAGGACGCCGCCGTAGTCACGACCGCAAACAGGCTACTGACCAGCACGCCGAAACGGCTCTCTTTACCTTCCATATTGATGCTGCTGTCTGCGCCGAGCGCCAGCAGATGAGGATTACCCTGAACTTCTGCCCACATAACCACGCCTACGCAGATGACAAAAATCACTGACATCGCCCACAGCAACATGCGCCCCTGGCGGCGATCGCCCGTCACTTCACCAAAGGCAAAGCACAGCGCTGTTGGGATCAAGAAGATCGCCAGCATCTGCACGAAGTTGGTCAGTGCGGTTGGGTTTTCAAACGGATGCGACGAGTTGGCATTAAAGAAGCCACCGCCGTTAGTACCGAGCATCTTGATCGCTTCCTGAGAAGCTACTGGTCCCATGGGTAACAGCTGTTGCGCTCCTTCAACGGTATTCACTGCCTGATAGGGCAGAAAGTTTTGCTGCGCACCTTGTTGAATAAAAAACAGTGCGATCAACAACGCCACAGGGACTAGCACCCATAACGTGATGCGTAGCAGATCGACCCAGGCATTCCCGAGTGTGCTCATGCTCTGGCGAGTAAACGCACGGATGAAGGCAAAAATCACCGCAATCCCGCTGGCGGCAGAAAGAAAGTTTTGTACCGTTAAGCCTGCCATCTGGCTGAAATAGCTCAACGTGGTTTCACCGCTATAAGATTGCCAGTTGGTATTCGTGACAAAGCTGACGGCGGTATTCAGCGCCAGATCCCACGACAGCCCCGGCAACTGCTGTGGATTAAGCGGCAGATAGTGCTGACCGAGCAACATAAAAAACAGCACCGCCAGCCCCAGCATGTTCAGGCCGAGAATGGCACAAAGATATTGCTTCCAGTTCATCTCATGGTCAGAGACGCCAGGTAAACGAAAGAGTATACGTTCAACGCCCGCTGTACCTGGAAGAGGAATGTCATTAATCAGCCGCGCCAGCCCGCTGCCTAAAGGACGCGCCAGCACCATTAATACCAGTAAAAACGTGGCAATCAGTAAGAACCCTTGCGCAGCCATCAGAACGCCTCCGCATTGATCAGGGCATAAACCAAATAGCCCAGTAATAAAAACACCAGCAACACGCCGGCTATCACGCCTGCACTCACAGTGCACCTCCAGTGGCCTAAAAGTGATACCGGAAGAGTAGAATTCTGGCTGCAAAGATTTCGCAAAAATCTGCGGACGGGGTGTAAAAAAAGTATAAAAATGGCAAAGGCCATGATTTAACTGATGGTTAGTATTAATTTAACTTTTGTGTAATTTAATTACAGTGTGAATGTAAATAAACCATCAATAAGCAAAAATAAGTGGTCGGATGAGTAGTAAAATTACACAAAAGGCGGTACTATTTTCATCAGATAAACAAATTCATTTTTCCGGTGCTATTCACCGGGTAGATACAAAAGGGGGAGAAAAGTATGGAACTCTACAGAGAATATCCTGCATGGCTTATCTTTTTACGCCGTACATATGCGGTTGCAGCGGGCGTTCTGGCGCTGCCTTTCATGCTTTTCTGGAAAGACCGCGCCCGCTTTTACAGCTACCTGCACCGCGTCTGGTCGAAAACCAGCGATAAACCGGTGTGGATGGATCAGGCCGAAAAGGCAACCGGTGATTTTTACTGATTGCCTGCGCGCTTAAGCCAGCCTCGTATCAGGGGGCTGGTTTAGGTGTTCAACATCAACGTCTTCCATGATAATTAACATGGAAGACGTTTCCATCGTATTATTCATTTCATCACTGTTTTAGCATCACGTTTCAATAGTATCCTTTCATAGGGCTACCCAGGATGCGGTCACCTTCATTGTCGCTCTAAGCGACTAGATCATCAGAAATCTCCAGTTAGATTGCATACTTCCTTACACACTTTCGTGAAACTTCAGGGTAAGGTGAGAAAGCCGTCATCCCTTTTTCTAATTCCAGCATCTAAATAAATTCCGAATTTTGTTATTAGTATCGCTACCGCAATAAAAACAGATAGTAAAGAGAGTAATATATACTTTATTGATATATTAAGAATAATTAATTGTTAACATATCTAATCCAATAAGATGTTATGTTGTGGTAATGCTGCCAACTTACTGATTTAGTGTATGATGGTGATTTTAAGGTGCTTGCGTGGCTTCCATTTCCATCAGA
>NZ_JBDYCV010000005.1:0-72441 GCF_040495915.1 Shigella sp. FJ200513
TCTGCTGAACAATTGCGATCTTTTCCTGTGTGGTACGCCGTCTGCGTTTCTCCGGCCCTAAGACATCAATCATCTGTTCTCCAATGACTAGTCTAAAAACTAGTATTAAGACTATCACTTAAATAAGTGATACTGGTTGTCTGGAGATTCAGGGGGCCAGTCTAAATATCGATTAAGTAAAACTTAAAGAATACATAACAATTATATTTTCAATTGCAATCATTCATTTTTGTGATGATACTCTGAATGGGATTAAGCGATAATGTAATAGAAAACACTGTAAATTAGAGGATTAATTCATAATTTACAGTGCATTAAAGACAAATGTTTACAGCGTTGGGGGGAGAGTCTCTGGATCTGGCTGCTTTTTGATCTCAGTACTGCGATTTTCCAGTTCGCTGATTCTTTGTTCAAGCAGCGCCAGTTTCTCACGAGTCCGTAACAGGACTTGCGTTTGGACGTCGAACTCTTCACGGCTTACAAGGTCGAGGCGCGTCAGCTGAGCTTGTAGGGTTTGGCGGATTTTTTTCTCCACATCTTCCCCGAACTCCCTGATTCCTTTAGGCATTGATTCGTGAACCTGGCGAGCGATTTGCTCAATTTTTTTCGGGTCAATCATTGTAGTTTCCCTGTACTGATAGGTGTTGAGTACCATTGTAGTGCGATAAGGGTAAGTCATAAACCAGAATTATGTGAAGCTATGCGTTGCTGCCGCTAATCATTAGCGTTATAGTGAATCCGCTTATTCTCAGGGCGGGGCGAAATTCCCCACCGGCGGTAAATCAACTCAGTTGAAAGCCCGCGAGCGCTTTGGGTGCGAACTCAAAGGACAGCAGATCCGGTGTAATTCCGGGGCCGACGGTTAGAGTCCGGATGGGAGAGAGTAACGATTCTGTCGGGCATGGACCCGCTCACGTTATTTTGGCTATATGCCGCCACTCCTAAGACTGCCCTGATTCTGGTAACCATAATTTTAGTGAGGTTTTTTTACCATGAATCAGACGCTACTTTCCTCTTTTGGTACGCCTTTCGAACGTGTTGAAAATGCACTGGCTGCGCTGCGTGAAGGACGCGGTGTAATGGTGCTTGATGATGAAGACCGTGAAAACGAAGGCGATATGATCTTCCCGGCAGAAACCATGACCGTTGAGCAGATGGCGCTGACCATTCGCCACGGTAGCGGTATTGTTTGCCTGTGCATCACTGAAGATCGCCGTAAACAACTTGATCTGCCAATGATGGTAGAAAATAACACCAGCGCCTATGGCACCGGTTTTACCGTGACCATTGAAGCGGCTGAAGGTGTGACTACCGGTGTTTCTGCCGCTGATCGTATTACGACCGTTCGCGCAGCGATTGCCGATGGCGCAAAACCTTCTGATCTGAATCGCCCGGGCCACGTTTTCCCACTTCGCGCGCAGGCAGGTGGTGTACTGACGCGTGGCGGTCATACTGAAGCGACTATTGATTTGATGACGCTGGCAGGCTTTAAACCGGCTGGTGTGCTGTGTGAGCTGACTAATGACGATGGCACGATGGCGCGTGCACCAGAGTGCATTGAGTTTGCCAATAAACACAATATGGCGCTCGTGACTATTGAAGACCTGGTGGCATACCGTCAGGCACATGAGCGTAAAGCCAGCTGAAAACCGCTGCTTAATTACTGCCTTAATCAAGAAACCGAAGTTGTAGCTGGCTTCGGTTTTTATTTTGCCCTGCTATGCAAGATGTTAATTCCGCTTCTCTTTCTATGAGAAAATTTCATTAATATCAGGCATTCTTTTTCATTATGATCAAAATCATATAATTGTTCCGTTATTATGCGACCATATGAATATATCCGAAAAAGGATATGTGAAATTTATGCGCTAAATGTTTAGTATTGTTAAATATTAAGGGTAAAAGGATGTTTATCGCCTGGTACTGGATTGTATTGATTGCTCTGGTTGTGGTGGGTTATTTCCTGCATTTGAAACGTTATTGTCGGGCGTTTCGCCAGGACAGAGACGCACTGCTTGAAGCGCGGAACAAATACTTAAACAGTACGAGAGAAGAGACAGCCGAAAAGGTAGAATAAGGCTTTCGTGAAGCTGGCAGAAGTTGTCCATGTGCTGGACAACTTCTGATGTTGTTTTTAACCAATTCCCGCCGTTTGTAGCAGCACTAAACTGAATCCCATCACTGACATTCCACATAGTACGCCATAGCTGGGGTTATTATTAGGGTCAATCTCTTTGGCGAGCGGCATTAATTCATCAACCGAGAGCGCCACCATAATTCCTGCAACCGCCGCCATGATTGCCGCCATGACCACCGGGGAAATCATGCTACCGAGGATTAACCACGCCAGCACACCACCAAGAATTTCTGCTAGTCCAGAAATCCCCGCCCACAGAATCGCGGTGCGTTTAGACCCCGTTGCCGCATAAACCGGGCCTGCCACTGCCAGACCTTCAGGGATATTGTGCAACGCGACGGCCAGTGCGATGCCAAATCCCAGCTCCAGGTTGCTGCTCGCCGTGACAAAGGTGGCAATCCCTTCCGGGAAGTTATGCAGACTGATGCCGAGAGTGAGCAGAATGGCTGTGCGCTTGATCGATTTTGGCAACAGCTGCACCGATTTTTGCATTAAATCCTGCGGATGCGCATGCGGCAACATGCGGTCCAGGCCAAAGTAGCCAAGCAGACCGAAGATAAACATTCCATAACCCAACACCGGCGACATTCCTTCAGCTGCTAGTGCGGCAGGAAGCATTTCCATTAATGAGATGAGCAACATGATCCCCGCCGCAAAACCTAGCGAAAACGCCAGTAAGCGGTTCGAGGGTTTTTGTCCGAGAACGCCGAGAAACGCGCCAATAAACGTGGCTGCCCCCGCCAGTATGGTCAGAATGAGAGGTACTGACATCGACAACTCCTTATAAATCTTCACCTTCAGGCAGATCGTCAAAATAACTGATGATCATCATCATTGTTATCCGGGTTCTTACTCCGCCGAACAAGCGTATTGTGAGGATATCAAAATGACACCTTTAGTTAAGGATATCATCATGTCTTCAACACGTATGCCAGCATTGTTTTTAGGTCACGGTAGTCCGATGAACGTGCTGGAAGATAATTTGTATACCCGCAGCTGGCAGAAGTTGGGGATGACATTGCCACGCCCGCAAGCGATTGTGGTGGTTTCGGCTCACTGGTTTACCCGTGGAACAGGAGTGACCGCGATGGAGACGCCGCCCACGATTCATGACTTTGGTGGCTTCCCGCAGGCGCTGTACGATACGCATTATCCTGCTCCGGGTTCGCCTGCGCTGGCACAGCGTCTGGTTGAGCTGTTAGCGCCGATCCCGGTGACGCTGGATAAAGAAGCCTGGGGCTTTGACCACGGCTCGTGGGGCGTGCTGATTAAGATGTATCCTGACGCCGATATCCCTATGGTGCAGTTGAGTATCGACAGTAGCAAACCTGCCGCCTGGCATTTCGAAATGGGGCGCAAACTCGCGGCGCTGCGTGATGAAGGAATAATGTTGGTCGCCAGCGGTAATGTGGTGCATAACCTGCGCACAGTGAAGTGGCACGGTGATAGTTCACCGTATCCGTGGGCGACGTCGTTTAATGAGTATGTGAAAGCGAATCTGACGTGGCAAGGGCCGGTAGAGCAGCATCCTCTGGTGAATTATCTCGACCATGAAGGTGGCGCGTTATCGAACCCAACGCCAGAGCACTATCTGCCGTTGTTGTATGTGTTAGGTGTGTGGGATGGGCAGGAGCCAATTACCATTCCGGTCGATGGTATAGAAATGGGCAGTTTAAGTATGCTGTCGGTGCAGATAGGCTAACAATTACCGGATGGCGAGTGCCATCCGGTATCGTGGCTTATTCAACAAAAATATGTGGATAAAACCGAGACATATCCTGGGTGATCAACGCACGGTCTTCACGAATGCCAATTCCGGCAGGTTGATCGTTCACCAGCCAGCTACCAATCAGCATATAGCTGTCGCCGAATTTCGGTAACGGGTGGAATTGCTGAACAATCATCCCTTCTTCGCCATACGGACCTTCCGCTGCTTCAATGGTTTTGCCGTTCTCAATGATCGACACGTTTGCGCCTTCACGGGAGAAGATCGGTTTAACCACATATTTTTCCATTTGCGGATGATCATCTTCCGCAAAATAAGCGGGCAGCAGGTTCGGGTGATTCGGGAACATCTCCCACAGTAGCGGTAGAAGTGCCTTGTTGGAGATAATGCTCTTCCACGCCGGTTCCAGCCAGCGTACGCCAGCATCTTCCAGCTTGGTGGAGAACATTTCGCGCAGCATAAATTCCCACGGATAAAGCTTGAACAGGTTAGAAATCACCTGATCCTGTAAATCCGTGAACTGGCCTTTTTCGCCTAAACCTATCTCGTCGATGTAGAGGAACTCGGTGGCGATTTCAGCTTCGGTTGCGCAGTCCTGCAAATACTGAATGGTTCCGCGATCTTCCACCGTGTCGCGACAGCAGGTGAGATGCAGCAACTGGAAGCCATACTGTTCACGCAGCTCAACGAAGCGATCGATCAGTTTTTCTTGCAGACTGTTAAACTGGTCGCTGCCCTCCGGCAAGTTACCGGCGTTAAGCTGATCTTCCAGCCAGATCCACTGAAAGAACGCCGCCTCGTATAGTGACGTTGGCGTATCGGCGTTATTTTCCAGAAGTTTAGGTTCGCCAGTGCCATCCCACGCCAGATCAAGACGCGAATAAAGCGATGGCTGGTGAGTCAGCCATGATTGACGCACAAAACTCCAGGTGTGTTTTGGTATGCGGAATTTGGTCATCAGCTCATCGCTGGCGATCACTTTTTCCACCACTTTCAGGCACATCTGGTGCAGTTCGGCGGTGACTTCTTCCAGCTTTTCAACCTGGGCGAGGGTCAACTTGTAGTAAGCATCTTCACACCAGTACGGCTCGCCGTACATGGTGTGAAAATTGAAACCGTATTCGTGGGCTTTCTCACGCCAGTCCGGGCGCTCGGTAATACTGACTCTTTCCATCGGTATCAGCCACCCATTGAACGAGAAGAGGTGCCGGTTGCGCTACGCTGCATAGTGCTTTGTTTGGCAACAGATTCACCAAAACCGCCACGGGTAACGGTAGTGGTGGTCGCCGGTTTTGGTGCCATTGCCGTCTTCGGTACGGTCATGGTGCGGCCTGGCTGGGCTGCGCCATAGTTTTTACCCGTCGCGTCGGTATATTTACCGTAAGCCGGACTGGCCGGGTTTTTCGAGGAGAACAGCGGCTGCTGTGCAAATCCCGCGCCGCCGCCCATCAGACGCCCCATCATGTAACCGGCCATCAGCGGCATCCAGAAACTCCCGCTGGATTGCTGAGCCTGCGCCTGGTTTTCTGGTGCCATGCCAGCCTGGGCTGGTGCTTGCTGACACTGACCTTCACCAAATTCAGCAACACAGTCTTCACGGGTGGCGTATTTCGGCGCAGTACGTTCGGCTTCTTTCAGCGCATTGTTGTACGCGGTGGTACATTCGGCGCTTTTGCCTGGGTTTGCAGCTGAACAGTCGTCAGCATTTTGATAGAGAGACACTGTTTCATCACTCTTTTCACAGCCAGCCAGCATAAAAACAGTGGCAACCGCGAGAGCGACTGGTGTCAGATGGCGTGCGCTCCAGTTTTTGCGGAACGATGCGTGGCGTATGGATTTTGTCCGTTTCATTTTTGTCTTCCGGGACCAGTGGTAAATACCCATCAGAATAGAGGATGGCTGGTCGAAATTGAAGCGAGAAGGGGGAAGAATGCGGCAGATAACCCGTATCTTTACGTTGCCTTACGTTCAGACGGGGCCGAAGCCCCGTCGTCGTCATCAGTTACGGAAAGGGTTATGACCGTTACTGGTGGTAGTGCGTGCGGATGTTTGCTGAACGACGGGTGCCGGGCTATCAGGCGCATAACCATCAGCAATAGCATTCTGTTCCGGCGTTTGCGGGGCAACGTTTTCCGGATTAGTGGAAACCGGTTTGCTCAGCGCATTGTTCAGTGCCAGCAAATCCTGCTCGTTCAACGTACCCAGGGCTGACTTAATATTCAGCTGATTAATCAGGTAGTTATAACGCGCATTCGCCAGCTCTTGCTTGGCGTTGTACAGCGTGGTGGTCGCATCCAACACATCAACAATGGTACGCGTACCGACCGAGTAGCCCGCTTCCATCGCGTCTAATGAGCTTTGCGCGGAAACTACGGCTTGTTTGTAGGCGTTAATACTACTGATAGAAGCATTAATGTTGTTGAAGGAGGAACGTACGGTTTGCACGACGCTACGATGTGCGCTTTCCAGTTGCTCACTGGCACCAACAAAGTTGTACTGTGCCTGTTTCACCTGCGAGTTAACCATTCCGCCCTGATAAATCGGCAGCGAGAAGCTCAGGCCAACTTTGTTCTGGCCCATATTGCTATCGTCATACTGGGTACCAGCGGCACCACGGGTTTTCGAACCGCTATAAGAGGTGTCAGAAATCCCGGTAGAAGCCGTTAAATCCAGAGTCGGTAAGTGACCATCCTGCGCCTGGCGAATTTGCTCGCGCTCCAGGTCCTGGCTCAAGCGTGCCTGTAACAGCGACAGGTTGCGTTTTTCGGCTTCTTTCAGCAGCGCGTTAACCGGCTGTGGTTTGTCGGTTTTAAAGTTTTCGACATTCAGCGCCGCCAGTTCCGGATAGTAGTTACCGGTGATCTGGCGCAGCTGCTCTACCGCGTTATCAAGGTTATTACGTGCGGTCACTTCGTTCGCCAGCACGGTATCGTACTGCGCGCGGGCGTTCTGCACGTCGGTGATCGCTACCAGGCCCACGTTAAAACGTTGGGTGGTTTGATCTAATTGACGGTAGATCGCTTCTTTTTGTGCCTGTGTATAGGAAAGAACGTCAATAGCATTCAACACGTTGAAATAAGCGGTCGCGGTGTTGAGGATCAAGGTTTGCTGATCGGTCTGATATGTGACGTCCTGAATCCCTGCTGCTTTTTCCTGCAGCGTTAACGCACGCCATTTCGACATATCAAAAATGGATTGAGTTAACTGCAGGGACGCACTGGTCGCGTTCGAGTTGATGCCGTTCGCGTCGCGGTAGCCGTTGCTATAGGTGTAATCTGCACCTAAACCTAGCTGTGGCAGTAATGGACTGCGCGCTTCATTAATTTTTTCAAAGGCAGCATCACGATCGGCGGCAGACTTACGCAATTCCGGGTTACTAAGGCGTGCTTGCTGATAAACTTGCATCAGGTTCTCGGCCTGGCTCAACGAACTGAACCCAGAAAGGCTCAGGCCGATAAGAATGGGGAGCAATTTCTTCATTTGCATTCCTTGTGGTGAAGCAGTATTTAGCGCGATCAAACTGTAAAATTATTGCGGATTCTAGCAGAAGCCGCTACCGCAAAAGGTTGGCGTTACGTGCCATAGGGCGTTAATGTGCCTCAATTTAACATATGACTGCTCAAACGGCAGTCAAACGTCGCTGAAATTCACATTTAATTCACTATTAGTGCTAGGACATTAACAATGCTTAAGCCAGACAACCTGCCCGTTACATTTGGCAAAAACGATGTAGAAATTATTGCACGAGAAACACTTTATCGCGGCTTTTTTTCATTAGATCTTTATAGATTTCGTCATCGTCTATTCAACGGGCAAATGAGTCATGAGGTACGGCGGGAAATTTTTGAGCGCGGTCACGCCGCAGTCTTGCTACCCTTTGACCCAGTGCGTGATGAAGTTGTGCTGATTGAGCAGATTCGGATTGCCGCGTACGACACCAGCGAAACCCCCTGGCTACTGGAGATGGTTGCCGGGATGATTGAAGAGGGTGAAAGTGTGGAAGATGTTGCCCGTCGCGAAGCGATTGAAGAGGCGGGACTGATAGTCAAACGGACCAAACCGGTGTTAAGTTTCCTGGCAAGCCCGGGGGGCACCAGTGAGCGTTCGTCAATTATGGTGGGCGAAGTGGACGCCACGACCGCAAGCGGTATTCATGGTCTGGCTGATGAAAACGAAGATATTCGCGTTCATGTGGTAAGCCGGGAACAGGCATACCAGTGGGTAGAAGAGGGGAAAATCGACAACGCAGCGTCGGTTATCGCTTTGCAATGGCTGCAGCTGCATCATCAAGCGTTAAAAAATGAGTGGGCATAAATGAAGCGTTACACACCTGACTTTCCTGAAATGATGCGCCTGTGCGAGATGAACTTTTCACAATTGCGCCGTTTGTTACCGCGCAATGACGCACCCGGCGAAACTGTAAGCTATCAGGTGGCAAACGCACAATATCGGCTGACGATTGTGGAATCGACCCGATACACTACCCTGGTGACAATAGAACAGACTGCGCCCGCGATCAGTTACTGGAGCCTTCCGTCAATGACGGTGCGTCTGTATCATGACGCGATGGTGGCTGAAGTGTGTTCAAGCCAGCAGATTTTTCGCTTCAAAGCGCGGTATGATTATCCTAATAAAAAGTTGCATCAACGCGACGAAAAGCATCAAATTAACCAGTTTTTAGCGGACTGGTTGCGATACTGTTTAGCACATGGAGCGATGGCGATTCCGGTTTACTAGCGTCGTGAAACCTAAGGACACCATTTGGAAAGCCTGTTAACCCTTCCTCTGGCTGGTGAGGCCAGAGGAAGGATTTTACAAATTACCGATACTCACCTGTTTGCACAAAAGCACGAAGCCCTGTTAGGGGTAAACACCTGGGAAAGCTACCAGGCGGTGCTGGAGGCGATTCGTCCACACCAGCACGAATTCGACCTGATTGTCGCGACAGGTGATTTAGCGCAGGATCAATCCTCTGCGGCCTATCAGCATTTCGCTGAAGGCATCGCAAGTTTTCGTGCGCCCTGCGTCTGGCTGCCGGGCAACCACGATTTCCAGCCCGCGATGTACAGCGCGTTACAGGATGCGGGTATCTCCCCGGCGAAGCGGGTGTTTATTGGTGAGCAATGGCAAATCCTGTTGCTGGATAGCCAGGTGTTTGGCGTGCCGCACGGTGAGCTGAGCGAGTTTCAGCTTGAGTGGCTGGAACGTAAACTGGCCGATGCGCCAGAACGCCATACGTTGCTGCTGCTGCATCATCATCCGCTACCTGCGGGTTGTAGTTGGCTCGATCAACACAGTCTGCGTAACGCGGGCGAACTGGATACCGTGCTGGCGAAGTTTCCGCACGTCAAATACTTGCTGTGCGGTCATATTCATCAGGAGCTGGATCTCGACTGGAACGGTCGCCGCCTGCTGGCAACGCCGTCGACCTGTGTGCAGTTTAAGCCGCACTGTTCCAACTTTACGCTGGATACTATCGCGCCCGGCTGGCGTACTCTCGAGTTACATGCTGATGGCACGCTGACCACCGAGGTGCATCGCCTGGCGGACACACGTTTCCAACCTGATACCGCTTCAGAAGGCTACTGATGTCTACGCTTCTTTATTTACACGGTTTCAACAGCTCGCCGCGCTCTGCAAAAGCGAGCTTGTTAAAAAACTGGCTGGCGGAACATCACCCTGACGTTGAGATGATCATTCCGCAGTTGCCGCCGTATCCTTCCGACGCGGCAGAACTGCTGGAATCCATTGTCCTGGAACATGGCGGCGATTCGCTGGGTATTGTCGGTTCGTCACTGGGGGGATATTACGCCACCTGGTTGTCGCAATGTTTTATGCTGCCCGCAGTGGTGGTAAACCCGGCGGTACGCCCGTTTGAATTGCTGACGGACTATCTCGGTCAGAACGAGAACCCCTACACCGGGCAGCAATATGTGCTAGAGTCACGCCATATTTACGATCTCAAAGTCATGCAGATTGACCCGCTGGAAGCGCCGGATTTGATCTGGCTGCTGCAACAGACGGGAGATGAAGTGCTGGATTACCGCCAGGCGGTGGCGTACTATGCTTCCTGCCGCCAGACTGTCATAGAAGGCGGCAACCACGCATTCACGGGCTTCGAAGATTATTTCAACCCGATCGTCGATTTTCTTGGTCTGCACCATCTCTGACGATCAACTCGAATTGCTAACTTAAACCATGACGCAAACTTATAACGCTGATGCCATTGAGGTACTCACCGGGCTTGAGCCGGTTCGCCGCCGTCCGGGGATGTATACCGATACCACTCGCCCTAACCATTTGGGGCAAGAAGTTATTGATAACAGTGTCGATGAAGCACTGGCGGGTCACGCAAAACGCGTGGATGTAATCTTACATGCTGACCAGTCGTTAGAAGTGATTGACGATGGGCGCGGGATGCCGGTGGATATTCACCCGGAAGAAGGAGTACCGGCGGTTGAACTGATTCTTTGCCGTCTGCATGCAGGCGGTAAATTCTCTAACAAAAATTACCAGTTCTCTGGCGGCCTGCATGGCGTGGGGATTTCGGTAGTTAACGCCTTGTCGAAGCGCGTAGAAGTTAACGTGCGCCGCGATGGTCAGGTTTATAACATCGCCTTTGAAAATGGCGAAAAGGTGCAGGATTTACAGGTTGTCGGCACTTGCGGTAAACGCAATACCGGTACCAGCGTGCACTTCTGGCCGGATGAAACCTTCTTTGACAGCCCGCGTTTTTCTGTTTCACGCCTGACGCATGTGCTGAAGGCCAAAGCAGTACTGTGCCCCGGCGTTGAGATTACCTTTAAAGATGAGATCAACAACACCGAACAGCGCTGGTGCTATCAGGACGGTCTGAATGATTACCTGGCGGAAGCGGTAAACGGTTTACCGACGCTGCCAGAAAAACCGTTTATCGGTAATTTCGCTGGCGATACTGAAGCTGTGGACTGGGCGCTACTGTGGCTGCCGGAAGGCGGTGAACTGCTGACCGAAAGCTACGTCAACCTTATCCCAACGATGCAGGGCGGTACCCATGTTAATGGTCTGCGTCAGGGCCTGTTGGACGCGATGCGTGAGTTCTGTGAATACCGCAACATTCTGCCGCGCGGCGTGAAGCTGTCGGCGGAAGATATCTGGGATCGCTGCGCCTATGTTCTGTCGGTTAAAATGCAGGATCCGCAGTTTGCCGGGCAGACCAAAGAGCGTCTCTCTTCGCGTCAGTGTGCGGCATTCGTTTCGGGCGTGGTGAAAGATGCCTTCATCCTGTGGCTGAACCAGAACGTTCAGGCGGCGGAGTTGCTGGCAGAGATGGCGATTTCCAGCGCCCAGCGTCGTATGCGTGCGGCTAAAAAAGTGGTGCGTAAAAAGCTGACCAGCGGCCCGGCGCTGCCTGGCAAACTGGCTGATTGTACCGCGCAGGGCCTTAACCGTACCGAACTGTTCCTCGTGGAAGGTGACTCCGCAGGCGGATCTGCCAAGCAGGCGCGCGATCGTGAATATCAGGCGATCATGCCGCTGAAAGGTAAGATCCTTAACACCTGGGAAGTTTCTTCCGACGAAGTGCTGGCCTCGCAGGAAGTGCATGATATTTCGGTAGCGATCGGTATCGATCCTGACAGCGACGATCTGAGCCAGCTTCGTTATGGCAAAATCTGTATCCTCGCGGATGCGGACTCTGATGGTCTGCACATTGCCACGCTGCTCTGCGCTTTGTTCGTAAAACACTTCCGCGCGTTGGTGAAACACGGTCACGTTTACGTCGCACTGCCACCGCTCTACCGTATTGATCTCGGGAAAGAGGTTTATTACGCGCTGACGGAAGAAGAGAAAGAGGGCGTACTTGAGCAATTAAAACGCAAGAAAGGCAAGCCGAACGTCCAGCGTTTTAAAGGTCTGGGGGAAATGAACCCGATGCAATTGCGTGAAACCACGCTTGATCCGAACACTCGCCGTCTGGTGCAGTTGACTATCGATGATGAAGACGATCAGCGTACTGACGCGATGATGGATATGCTGCTGGCGAAGAAACGCTCGGAAGATCGCCGCAACTGGTTGCAAGAGAAAGGCGACATGGCGGAGATTGAGGTTTAAAGGAAAGAACATTGCCCGGTCAGGATGGCCGGGCAAACAAGGCAGGATTAAATCCCTGGCTGCAGAATACGGATATTCATCTCCAGCACGTCGCCTTTTACGGCTTCGCTGTACGCCTTCATGTGCGGGGTTTGCAGATGCGCTTCAAGGTGCGCGATGCTTTCCCACTGCTCAATCATCACGATAGAATCCGGTGCCATAGACTGGAAACTCACGCCAGCAGCGCAATCCACCATTGGCGCATAGCCGTGGCAACCTTCTTCTTTCAGTACGGTTGGAACGATTTTAGCAAACTGATCCAATACCGCCTGACGGTGATGTTGACCAGGACGAGTACGGATTTCTGCGATTACGGTAAGCATGGTTAACTCCTTCTAAAGCCTGAGCTCTAGTTAACCAAAAATTTCCACAAGATGCTTGCGATATTCTTCAGTATAGCGGGGAACATCAGGCATTTTTATCACGTCATTAGCGATAAATGTCGGCAGCGGTTCCATACCGAGGAATTGGTTTGCTTTATGGAACGGCAGATACACACCGTCAACGCCAACGCCGTGGAAGAACTGATCTTTTTCGGTGAAGGCTTCCATTGGTGCGTTCCAGGTTAGAGAAAGCATATATTTTTTGTCCTGTACCAGGCTGCCGGAACCGTATTTTTTCGACGGATCTTTGCGGGTACGACCATCGCTGGCATACAGAGTCCCGTGACCTTCGGTGAATACATCATCAATATATTTTTTCACTGTCCACGGCGCGCCCATCCACCAGCCTGGCATCTGCCAGATCACCACATCAGCCCAGAGAAAGTTTTGTACTTCCGCTTTGACATTGTAGTCGCTGTCGGCGCGAACGATGCGGACATCATGCCCGAGGTCGCGCAGTGTGCCATCCGCGACTTCGGTCAGGGTGTCGTTCAGTTGACCATTGGAGTGGGCGAATTTTTTCGCGCCGTTGATAATCAGGATGTTGCTCATTTTTTAATCTCAAGGTGAGACGTTTGTCGACTATAGTACGTCACAGAGCGGTACTGTGAAATTAGCAAAATGTGCAAAGTCTTTTGCGAATTTAGCAAAAGTCTGATCTAGCTCTGACTCACCGATGCAGGATAAATATTTTCTGAAAATGACAATACTGATAGCCATTCCTCATAATTCTTACTCGCACCGGAATAATTTACACGTTTGGTTCGGTTTTTTTGGGGATTGAAAATATGGCTTTGAATAAGTAAAAGATGAAAATATCAACGTGTCATGTTGATAATTATAAATGGATTTTTATGAGCGTACTGATATATGTTAAAGCAGAAAATTAAAACAATATTTGAAGCATTGCCATATATAATGCTTACTTATTGGTTAATAGATTCTTTTTTTGCTTTCAATAAGTATGACTGGATGCTTGAGTCGGGAGGCAATATTTGCAGTATACCTTCCGTTTCAGGCGAAGATCGTATATTGCAAGCAATGATTGCAGCATTTTTTCTTCTTACGCCACTTATTATTCTTATCTTAAGAAAACTCTTTATGCGGGAAATGTTCGAGTTTTGGCTATATGTATTCTCGCTCGTTATTTG
Source organism: Shigella sp. FJ200513 (assembly GCF_040495915.1). NCBI lineage: Bacteria > Pseudomonadati > Pseudomonadota > Gammaproteobacteria > Enterobacterales > Enterobacteriaceae > Shigella > Shigella sp. FJ200513. The sequence goes on from NZ_JBDYCV010000005.1 coordinate 13,528, forward strand.
TCTGGTTTGTGGTTGGTGGCTTTTTTGGGGACGGTTTATATTTTGCTATTAGTAAAATCTATGAGAGTCGTTTTAACGGCTCTCATAGACAGAGAAGTTACCAGCTTACCTTCGCCTCAAATCCACCTTGTTCCGCATTCCCAAACTCAACATTCATGTCATGCAGCTTGGCGATTCGCTGGACAATCGATAGCCCAAGTCCACTGCCGGTAGCGGTTTGTCCGGGTGGGCGATAGAAGCGTTCGCCAATTCGCGCCAGTGCCTCTGGTGTCACACCGGGGCCGTTATCCAGCAAATTTCGCACCAACAAACTTAGCAATAGCGGTTGTCCGGTGCGTTTGATGCCGTGGGCATTGAGTGTCAGTCGCACGTCAATTTTCGCCTGCTGCGCCGTGTGGTAAATATCCATCACCGACGATTGTAGGAGATCTTCAAGCGGGATCTCCGCGACGTCCTGAAGGTTATCCAGTGAGTCCAGCCGCGATAGCGTGAGCAGTTGATCAACCAGACGAGTAGCGCGATCGATCCCGGAATGTAATTGGAGCAGTGCTTTTTTCCGCGCCTGCGGATCATCGTCAGAGAGCTGCGCAACTTCGGTTTGCACTTTCAGCGCTGTTAACGGGCTACGTAGTTCGTGAGCTGCATCGGAGGTAAAGCGTCGTTCTCGAACCATCATCGCATGTGTGCGGGCGAACAGTTGATTTAGCGACTCAACCAGTGGCCGCACTTCGCTGGGTACGCCAGTCGCGTTTAGTGGTTTTTCCGAGTCAGGGTCACGCATACGTAGTGCCAGCGCCAGTTTGTTCAGCGGCGCGAGTTCACGACCCAGTAGTACCATCATGATGATTAACATAATCGGCAGTGCGACCAGCCACGGGATCAATTGCCCGGCAACAATCGCCAGCGCCATGTCTTCACGGTATTCCCATTCCTGGCCAACAACGATGCGATATTTGCCATCAGGTGAGGTCATCCAGACAAAACGCCAAGGATCGTCTTCACCGACCAGTTGCCCGTCAGCAAAACCTTCCCGTTGATAGCTATAGGGAATATCTTCTCCGTTATCGCCATCATTAAGGACCATTCTGCCGTCGTGGGTAAAGATGGCAAAGGTCAGCGCATCGTCATCAACATGACCGTGTTTTAATTTATTTGGCGTCTGTGCCATGCGATCCGCCGCGTTGATTTCGTTGAGATCGAGCGTACTTAACCGTTTGGCAAACAGCATCAGTTGGGTGTCGAACAATTCATCGACGTTATCCGTTGTTTGTTTCCAGGCGACAAAGCTGGAAAGCAGCCAGGTCACCGAGGCCAGAATTAAAAAGATTAGCGTCAGCCTGACGCGCAGACTAAGACGTTGGGTAAATTTCATTTCTCACCTAATGTGTAGCCAATACCATGCACGGTACGAATAAAATCACTACCGAGTTTGCGTCGCAGATGATGCACATGCACTTCAACGGCATTACTGGTGACCTCTTCGTCCCAGGTATACAGTTTCTCTTCAATCAGTTTGCGCGGCAGTACCCGACCAGCGTTACGCATCAGTAATTCCAGCAGGGCAAATTCTTTTGGTTTCAGTGTTAAGGGTTCGCCAGCCAGCGTGGCGATACGTTTGCCGGGGTCGAGCATGACGTTACCGTGGCGCAGCTCGTTGCTGGCCTGGCCGTTGGTTCGGCGCATCAGAGCCTCCAGCCTGGCGGCGACTTCTATCAACGCAAAAGGTTTACACAGATAATCGTCAGCTCCCAGACGCAGCCCTTCTACACGTTCCGCTAACGCATCACGCGCGGTCAGGTTCAGTACCGGCTCACGCTGACCTTTCTCTCGCCATTCGCGCAAAATATCGCGACCATCCATGCCTGGTAAGGTTAAATCCAGGATCACCGCATCATAAGGTGCGCTATAAAGCGCCTCTTTTCCCTGACGACCTTGTGTAAACCAGTCGACACTAAAACCCATTTTACTAAGGCCAGTTTTGATGCCGTCACCAATCAGCATGTCATCTTCTATCAGTAAAATTCGCATTTTTTCATCCCTGCGATAACCGTATTTGCTGCCAGTAAACCGTGTTGTAACGCGCTCTGTACAGCATTAAATTTTATTTTTTTCCCTTAAGAAGTTGTTAAGGACTATCTTGTTAAATGCTCGGAAACAGACATTAAAGGGAGTAATAAACATGAAAAAATTCGCAGCAGTAATCGCAGTAATGGCCCTGTGCAGTGCACCGGTGATGGCAGCAGAGCAGGGCGGTTTTTCTGGCCCATCGGTAACGCAAAGTCAGGCCGGAGGATTTCAGGGGCCGAACGGCAGCGTAACGACTGTAGAAAGCGCAAAATCCCTGCGTGACGACACCTGGGTAACCCTGCGCGGCAATATCGTTGAACGCATCTCTGACGATCTCTACGTGTTTAAAGATGCCAGCGGTACTATCAATGTTGATATCGATCACAAACGCTGGAACGGTGTGACGGTGACGCCGAAAGATACGGTTGAGATTCAGGGTGAAGTCGATAAAGACTGGAATTCTGTTGAAATTGACGTCAAACAGATCCGCAAAGTAAATCCGTAATTGTTACCGCTCCCGGGACGCGTTCCCGGGAATAATTTCGCAGGGAGGCAAAATGACAAACCTGACACTGGATGTAAACATTATCGATTTCCCATCAATCCCTGTGGCGATGTTGCCGCACCGCTGTAGCCCTGAGTTGCTCAACTACAGTGTGGCGAAATTTATCATGTGGCGTAAAGAGACGGGGCTTTCTCCTGTTAACCAAAGCCAGACTTTTGGCGTCGCCTGGGACGCCCCTGCCACCACCGCACCGGAAGCGTTTCGCTTTGATATCTGCGGCAGCGTTAGCGAACCGATTCCCGATAATCGTTATGGTGTGAGCAATGGTGAACTTACCGGTGGACGTTATGCCGTGGCCCGCCACGTTGGCGAGCTGGACGATATTTCACACACGATATGGGGCATTATTCGCCACTGGCTGCCTGCAAGCGGCGAGAAAATGCGTAAAGCACCGATTCTGTTTCACTACACCAATCTTGCCGAAGGGGTGACAGAGCAGCGACTGGAAACGGATGTTTATGTGCCGTTGGCGTGATGGGGAATCTTTACCGGAGTGTGAGCCAAATCACTCGCGATAAGTTTGAGCGAACAATGTCACAGGCGTATTGTTGTTGGGCTTATAATTTCTCCGGTAAGGAATACCATGTATACGCGAAATTTATTATCCGGTGCGCCGTAAGCCGTCTCGGGGATATCCATGAGCAAGCCGCACTTATGGCAGGAGGCGCGGGGCACTGGTGGAGACACAGCTAAACTGGGCTGAACCGTATACTTACAGTCGACTACTTTGATGCTTTAGGCTTCCCTGGACTCGCATAACCTCAACTTCTCGAATCGCCCGGAGCGGACCCCCATGCCGAGTGGTGTGGCATGGGCGCAACCTTGTGCTGCCCTCTATGCCGATCAAGTCTACAGCAAAGAGTTGTATATCAAGGCACATTGATGCCTTTATCGCCGTCGGAGCACGTCCGGCGGCGCTATTCACGCTGATCTCCTGTGACTCGACGCGGCAGATAATGTAGTATCTCCGGCAATATTGCCCCTTTGAAGGCTGGCGAATAAGTTGAGGAATCAGAATTAATGAGCGATATGGCAGAGCGCCTTGCGCTACATGAATTTACGGAAAACGCCTACTTAAACTACTCCATGTACGTGATCATGGACCGTGCGTTGCCGTTTATTGGTGATGGTCTGAAACCTGTTCAGCGCCGCATTGTGTATGCGATGTCTGAACTGGGCCTGAATGCCAGCGCCAAATTTAAAAAATCGGCCCGTACCGTCGGTGACGTACTGGGTAAATACCATCCGCACGGCGATATCGCCTGTTATGAAGCGATGGTCCTGATGGCGCAGCCGTTCTCTTACCGTTATCCGCTGGTTGATGGTCAGGGGAACTGGGGCGCGCCGGACGATCCGAAATCGTTCGCGGCAATGCGTTACACCGAATCCCGGTTGTCGAAATATTCCGAGCTGCTATTGAGCGAGCTGGGGCAGGGGACGGCTGACTGGGTGCCAAACTTCGACGGCACTTTGCAGGAGCCGAAAATGCTACCTGCCCGTCTGCCAAACATTTTGCTTAACGGCACCACCGGTATTGCCGTCGGCATGGCGACCGATATTCCACCGCATAACCTGCGTGAAGTAGCTCAGGCGGCAATCGCATTAATCGACCAGCCGAAAACTACGCTCGATCAGCTGCTGGATATCGTGCAGGGGCCGGATTATCCGACTGAAGCGGAAATTATCACTTCGCGCGCCGAGATTCGTAAAATCTACGAGAACGGACGTGGTTCAGTGCGTATGCGCGCGGTGTGGAAGAAAGAAGATGGCGCGGTGGTTATCAGCGCATTACCGCATCAGGTTTCAGGTGCGCGCGTACTGGAGCAAATTGCTGCGCAAATGCGCAACAAAAAGCTGCCGATGGTTGACGATCTGCGCGATGAATCTGACCACGAGAACCCGACCCGTCTGGTGATTGTGCCGCGTTCCAACCGCGTGGATATGGATCAGGTGATGAACCACCTCTTCGCTACCACCGATCTGGAAAAGAGCTATCGCATTAACCTCAATATGATCGGTCTGGATGGTCGTCCGGCGGTGAAAAACCTGCTGGAAATCCTCTCCGAATGGCTGGTGTTCCGTCGCGATACCGTGCGCCGCCGACTGAACTATCGTCTGGAGAAAGTCCTCAAGCGCCTGCATATCCTGGAAGGTTTGCTGGTGGCGTTTCTCAACATCGACGAAGTGATTGAGATCATTCGTAACGAAGATGAACCGAAACCGGCGCTGATGTCGCGGTTTGGCCTTACGGAAACCCAGGCGGAAGCGATCCTCGAACTGAAACTGCGTCATCTTGCCAAACTGGAAGAGATGAAGATTCGCGGTGAGCAGAGTGAGCTGGAAAAAGAGCGCGACCAGTTGCAGGGCATTTTGGCTTCCGAGCGTAAAATGAATAACCTGCTGAAGAAAGAACTGCAGGCAGACGCGCAAGCCTACGGTGACGATCGTCGTTCGCCGTTGCAGGAACGCGAAGAAGCGAAAGCGATGAGCGAGCACGACATGCTGCCGTCTGAACCTGTCACCATTGTGCTGTCGCAGATGGGCTGGGTACGCAGCGCTAAAGGCCATGATATCGACGCGCCGGGCCTGAATTATAAAGCGGGTGATAGCTTCAAAGCGGCGGTGAAAGGTAAGAGTAACCAACCGGTAGTGTTTGTTGATTCCACCGGTCGTAGCTATGCCATCGACCCGATTACGCTGCCGTCGGCGCGTGGTCAGGGCGAACCACTCACCGGCAAATTAACGTTGCCGCCTGGGGCGACCGTTGACCATATGCTGATGGAAAGCGACGATCAGAAACTGCTGATGGCTTCCGATGCGGGTTACGGTTTCGTCTGCACCTTTAACGATCTGGTAGCGCGTAACCGTGCGGGTAAGGCTTTGATCACCTTACCGGAAAATGCCCATGTTATGCCGCCGGTGGTGATTGAAGATGCTTCCGATATGCTGCTGGCAATCACTCAGGCAGGCCGTATGTTGATGTTCCCGGTAAGCGATCTGCCGCAGCTGTCGAAGGGCAAAGGCAACAAGATTATCAACATTCCATCGGCAGAAGCCGCGCGTGGCGAGGATGGTCTGGCGCAACTGTACGTTCTGCCGCCGCAAAGCACGCTGACCATTCATGTTGGGAAACGCAAAATTAAACTGCGTCCGGAAGAGCTACAGAAAGTCACTGGCGAACGTGGACGCCGCGGTACGTTGATGCGCGGTTTGCAGCGTATCGATCGTGTTGAGATCGACTCTCCTCGCCGTGCCAGCAGCGGTGATAGCGAAGAGTAATATGCCGGGGAGGGCGCTGTTTCCTCCCGCTAGCAAGGAACGCCGGATGAAACGTTAAGTCGTCATCCGGCAGCGTATTCAACCCCCGGAAACGATAAAAATTCCCTTGAAACCGTTGTTTATTCATGCGTTGCGATTAACAATACGCTTTTCCAGAGAGCGGCTTTTAACAATGCCCTAACCTGATTTCAGGTGACGTACAATGCCAGTCTCTCAGACCTTCAGAGGGTGTTATGCTATATATCTTTCGTCTTATTATTACCGTGATTTACAGCATCTTAGTCTGTGTATTCGGCTCCATTTACTGCCTTTTCAGCCCGCGTAACCCGAAACATGTGGCCACCTTTGGGCATATGTTTGGCCGTCTTGCGCCACTGTTCGGCCTGAAAGTTGAGTGCCGCAAACCTGCAGATGCTGAAAGCTACGGCAATGCTATCTATATCGCTAACCACCAGAACAACTATGACATGGTGACAGCATCGAACATTGTGCAACCGCCGACGGTGACGGTAGGTAAAAAGAGCTTGCTGTGGATCCCCTTCTTCGGGCAGTTGTACTGGTTAACCGGCAACTTATTGATCGACAGAAACAATCGCACTAAAGCTCACGGCACCATTGCGGAAGTCGTGAATCATTTCAAAAAACGCCGTATTTCCATCTGGATGTTCCCGGAAGGAACCCGCAGCCGTGGTCGCGGCCTGCTACCGTTCAAGACTGGAGCATTTCACGCGGCAATTGCGGCGGGCGTCCCGATTATTCCCGTGTGCGTCTCTACAACTTCGAATAAGATTAATCTTAATCGACTGCACAACGGTCTGGTGATTGTCGAAATGCTGCCGCCAATTGACGTCAGTCAGTATGGCAAAGATCAGGTTCGTGAGCTGGCTGCCCATTGTCGTTCGATAATGGAACAAAAAATCGCCGAGCTCGATAAAGAAGTCGCAGAACGCGAAGCCGCCGGAAAAGTTTAAGTCGGCAATCTGTATTTTTGCGGGGAACACTTTCCTGCACGGTATTACTTTAGCCAGTTTTACATGGAGCAAATATGTCACTCAGTCGGCGTCAGTTCATTCAGGCATCGGGGATTGCACTTTGTGCAGGCGCTGTTCCCCTGAAGGCCAGCGCAGCCGGGCAACAGCAACCGCTACCCGTTCCGCCGCTACTTGAATCTCGCCGTGGGCAACCGCTGTTTATGACTGTACAACGTGCGCACTGGTCATTTACGCCAGGGACACGCGCGTCGGTCTGGGGAATCAATGGTCGTTACCTGGGGCCGACTATCCGCGTCTGGAAGGGCGACGATGTTAAGCTTATTTACAGCAACCGCCTGACAGAAAATGTCTCAATGACGGTGGCCGGGCTACAGGTACCAGGCCCGCTGATGGGCGGTCCGGCACGGATGATGTCGCCAAACGCTGACTGGGCACCCGTACTGCCTATTCGCCAGAACGCAGCTACTCTGTGGTATCACGCCAATACTCCCAACCGCACGGCTCAGCAGGTCTATAACGGCCTTGCCGGAATGTGGCTGGTGGAAGATGAAGTCAGCAAGTCGCTGCCTATCCCCAACCATTATGGTGTGGATGATTTTCCGGTCATTATCCAGGATAAACGGCTGGATAACTTTGGTACGCCAGAATACAACGAACCGGGAAGCGGCGGCTTTGTTGGTGATACGCTGCTGGTTAACGGTGTACAAAGCCCGTACGTTGAAGTCTCGCGTGGCTGGGTGCGCTTGCGACTGCTGAACGCGTCGAACTCTCGTCGCTATCAACTACAGATGAGCGATGGTCGCCCGTTACATGTGATTTCTGGCGATCAGGGATTCCTGCCTGCTCCTGTATCGGTGAAGCAACTTTCGCTGGCACCGGGCGAGCGCCGCGAGATTCTGGTGGATATGAGCAACGGCGATGAAGTGTCGATCACCTGTGGTGAAGCGGCGAGCATTGTTGATCGTATTCGCGGCTTCTTTGAGCCATCCAGTATTCTGGTTTCTACCTTGGTGCTAACGCTGCGCCCAACCGGCCTTCTGCCGCTGGTCACAGACAGTCTTCCGATGCGCTTGCTGCCAACTGAAATCATGGCTGGTTCGCCAATTCGCAGTCGCGATATCAGTCTGGGTGATGACCCGGGTATTAATGGACAGCTGTGGGACGTCAACCGTATTGATGTCACCGCGCAGCAAGGAACGTGGGAACGCTGGACGGTACGCGCGGACGAGCCGCAAGCGTTCCATATTGAAGGCGTAATGTTCCAGATCCGTAACGTGAATGGCGCGATGCCGTTCCCGGAAGACAGAGGCTGGAAAGATACCGTTTGGGTTGACGGACAAGTGGAGCTGCTTGTTTATTTCGGTCAGCCTTCCTGGGCGCACTTCCCGTTCTACTTCAACAGTCAGACGCTGGAAATGGCGGACCGTGGCTCGATTGGGCAACTGTTGGTCAATCCGGTACCGTAATCTTCATACTCGCCCGAGGAGGGCGAGTATGGAATACCTTTCGATTTCTCTTTCGTTCCGGCTTATAATCCCCGGCCTTTGATTATTTTTTTATCATTTCTGGAAGCAAAATGAGCTCTATCTCCCTGATCCAACCGGATCGCGACCTGTTCTCCTGGCCGCAGTACTGGGCCGCCTGTTTTGGACCGGCACCGTTTTTGCCGATGTCTCGTGAAGAGATGGATCAACTTGGCTGGGATAGCTGCGACATCATTTTGGTTACTGGCGACGCGTATGTCGATCACCCAAGCTTCGGGATGGCGATTTGCGGTCGTATGCTGGAAGCGCAGGGCTTTCGCGTCGGGATCATCGCCCAGCCGGACTGGAGCAGCAAAGACGACTTTATGCGTCTGGGTAAACCGAATCTGTTTTTTGGTGTTACTGCTGGCAACATGGATTCGATGATCAACCGCTATACCGCCGATCGCCGTTTACGTCATGATGATGCCTACACGCCAGATAATGTCGCGGGTAAGCGACCGGATCGCGCCACGCTGGTTTATACCCAGCGTTGTAAAGAGGCGTGGAAAGATGTGCCGGTGATCCTCGGCGGTATTGAGGCTAGCCTGCGCCGTACCGCGCATTATGATTACTGGTCCGATACCGTGCGCCGTTCCGTTCTGGTAGATTCGAAAGCCGACATGCTGATGTTTGGTAACGGTGAACGTCCGCTGGTGGAAGTAGCGCATCGTCTGGCGATGGGCGAGCCGATTAGTGAAATCCGCGATGTGCGTAATACCGCAATTATCGTAAAAGAGGCGCTGCCTGGCTGGAGCGGTGTGGATTCCACCCGTCTTGATACCCTAGGGAAAATCGACCCAATCCCGCATCCGTATGGCGAAGATTTGCCGTGTGCGGATAACAAACCTGTTGCGCCGAAAAAGCAGGAAGCGAAAGCTGTAATCGTGCAGCCACCGCGCCAGAAACCGTGGGAAAAAACCTACGTATTGCTGCCTTCTTTCGAGAAAGTGAAGGGCGATAAAGTGCTGTACGCCCATGCTTCGCGCATTCTGCACCACGAAACCAACCCAGGCTGCGCCCGCGCATTGATGCAAAAACACGGTGACCGCTATGTGTGGATCAACCCGCCTGCTATCCCGCTTTCTACCGAAGAGATGGACAGCGTTTTTGCGCTGCCGTACAAGCGCGTGCCACATCCGGCCTATGGCAATGCCCGTATTCCGGCTTACGAAATGATCCGTTTTTCGGTCAACATTATGCGCGGCTGCTTTGGCGGCTGTTCTTTCTGTTCTATTACCGAGCACGAAGGGCGCATTATTCAGAGCCGTTCGGAAGATTCGATCATTAATGAGATCGAAGCGATCCGCGACACCGTTCCAGGTTTTACGGGCGTGATTTCCGATCTCGGTGGGCCAACTGCCAACATGTATATGTTGCGCTGCAAATCGCCACGCGCTGAACAAACTTGTCGCCGTTTGTCGTGCGTTTATCCGGATATTTGTCCGCACATGGACACTAACCACGAACCGACGATCAACCTCTATCGCCGTGCGCGTGATCTGAAAGGCATTAAAAAAATCCTTATCGCCTCAGGCGTACGTTATGACATCGCCGTGGAAGATCCGCGCTATATCAAAGAGTTGGCGACCCATCACGTCGGCGGTTATCTGAAGATTGCTCCGGAACATACCGAAGAAGGGCCGTTGTCGAAGATGATGAAGCCGGGCATGGGCAGCTATGACCGCTTTAAAGAGCTGTTCGATACCTACTCGAAACAGGCAGGTAAAGAGCAGTATCTGATCCCGTATTTCATCTCTGCGCACCCCGGTACGCGTGATGAAGATATGGTGAATTTGGCGCTGTGGCTGAAAAAGCATCGTTTCCGTCTCGACCAGGTACAGAACTTCTACCCATCGCCGCTGGCGAACTCAACCACCATGTATTACACCGGGAAAAAACCGCTGGCGAAGATTGGTTATAAGAGCGAAGGCGTCTTCGTACCGAAGGGCGACAAACAGCGTCGTTTGCATAAAGCGTTGTTGCGTTACCACGATCCGGCAAACTGGCCGTTAATCCGCCAGGCGCTGGAAGCGATGGGCAAAAAGCATCTGATTGGCAGCCGTCGCGATTGCTTAGTGCCTGCGCCAACCATTGAAGAGATGCGTGAAGCTCGTCGCCAGAACCGCAATACCCGTCCGGCGTTGACTAAACATACGCCGATGGCGACTCAGCGTCAGACGCCTGCTACGGCAAAAAAAGCGTCGTCTACGCAATCTCGTCCGGTGAATGCTGGTGCGAAGAAACGCCCTAAAGCGGCGGTTGGACGTTAAAAAAAATCCCCGGCAACTGACATGCTGCCGGGGATTTTTTTATCATTCTGCGTACATACGCAAGCAGCGCAGGCAATCAAAATAGTCCTGTGCATCAAGACGCGTATTGGCTCTGTTAGCTTCGGATTTGGCAGCATAGATTTGTGGGCGTAGTGCTTTCATATCCTGCTCAAGCCGGGCGATTTTGGCATTTAATGTTTGTACATTGCTCGCCAGTTGATTGACCTTTTGCTCATTGACGCAGCCACTGAGCAAGCAGGTTGCCAGAACAACAGCTCCCACGGTGAAAATCGTTTTCATATAGTGTTCCCTTTTATTTATTGTTCCGGCTAATTGTTATTTAATTCAGCTCATTGCTTTAATCTGGCGGCGGTTTTTGCCTCAATCTGCTTAAGTAGGCTGCCGCTGTTCGGGCGGATAAAATCAGCGATTTCCCACTTACCTTCGCGCCGCTGTAAAACCAGCTCTTGCTCTTCATTGTTGCCATTGGTCAGCGTAAAACGAACATGAATGCGGGCGGAATCGGCGGTTTTCTCCAGGACTCGAATTTCATCAACGCGTGAAAATAGCGACTCTTCGCCAAAACAGATCGGATTGTCGTAAATAAATTGCCGTTCTATTTGCATATCTTCATCGGGATTATTGGCCGTCTTGAAGGTGGTTTTATAGAAGGCATTAACCGCCTGGCGGTAAGAGTCGGAAACCACCCACGTCCACGGCCAGCTATAATCAGCAATATGTTCAAAGAGTTCAGCAACAAAGGATTCTGGCTGTTCTTTCTGCAACGAAGCTAAAGCGGCCAGCGTTTTTTCATTCTCGCTATTAACTGCTTGTAAGACGCTGCCATGATTGCTGACAATATCATCAATGACCCAACGACCATTTTCCGCCACCATTTTCAGTGTCTGTGTGGTCTTTTCTTTATCATCTTTAAAGATACGAAAGCGCACAACGGCATCGGCATGATCGACGTCAGTTTGGGTTATCGCTACGCTTTCTAACACCAGATCGCCAAAATCCTGACAATCACAAACCGGATCATAATCCAGCCAGCCAATATTGCCCGGTAGTGTAAGATTGTCGTTCAGGGTAAGCGCCTGTTGAATACGCGCTGAAGTTATCGCCCGCTCTCCGGTTTCACCGAAATAAGGCGTACTGGCATCTGATTTATAGTTCTGATAAATCTGCCGGACTGTTTGTTCTACGGTCTGTGAAGGAGGCTGCGCGTGTACGGTAAAACTTGCCAGGGCTGCTAAAAACAGAAGTATTATTTTCATCTGTTTTTCACCTCTCCGTTGCGTTTATCCCGGATATAGATGAGTTGTTCTTTTAAGAGCTTCCGGCTCTGCATGATGATGTCCTTATATTTGGCATTCCTGAACAAGGAAGAGTAACAACGGGCGGGACGCGAGGGGAATAAATGATTTCTGAAAAGTCCGGTAGCGGAACATTACCGCCACCGGGAGAATTTGCACGTTAGCCGCCGAACTGGTCAGGATCGGGACCGAGACGCTTGCCCTGATCGAGTTTTGCAATTTTGCCGAGTTCGTCTTTGTCGAGACGGAAATCCCAGACATCAAAGTTTTCGGCAATACGTGAAGGTGTGACCGATTTCGGGATCACCACCAGGCCGCTATCCAGATGCCAGCGGATAACAATCTGCGCCGGGGTTTTGCCGTATTTATCTGCCAGATCGCGAATGACTTTCTGATCGAAAACGCCTTTCCCTCCTTGCGCTAATGGGCTCCAGGATTCGGTCTGGATTTTGTGTGTCGCGTTCCAAGCGTGTAGCTGGCGTTGTTGCATCAGCGGATGAAGTTCGATCTGGTTTATCACAGGCGTCACGCCAGTTTCATCAATCAGGCGTTGCAGGTGATGGATCTGGAAGTTGCACACGCCGATGCTTTTGATTAATCCCTCTTTTTGCAATTCGATCATGCCTTTCCATGCTTCGACATAATGGTCGATAGCGGGAACGGGCCAGTGCATTAAGTAGAGGTCGATATAATCAAGCTGGAGTTTTTTCAGGCTGTCGAGCAGGGCTTCGCGGGGGCGCTTGTGGTCGTCGTTCCACAGCTTAGTGGTGATGAACAGTTCTTCTCTGTTGACTGAGGCATTTTTCAGGGCTTTGCCGACACCTTCTTCGTTCTTGTAGGCCGCGGCGGTATCAATCGAGCGATAACCCACTTCTAACGCTTTTTGAATGGCGGTGATTACTTCCTCATTACTTGCTTGCCAGACGCCCAGTCCCAGCTGGGGCATGACATTGCCATCCTGTAGCTTAATAACGGTTGGATTAGCCATACGTTCCTCCTTTATATGAACTCACCGGAGCAGGCTCCGGTGAGGTGTTGTGAACTTAAGTCTGGACGAAATGCCCGAAAACGAAAGTTTGAGGCGTAAAAAGCTTAGCGGGCGGCTTCGTATATACGGCGGCTGACATCCAACGTAATGTCATGATTTTCGCCCAGTTGGGTCATGCCGTGCTCTTCCAGTTTTTTCAGCAAAGCCGGGATGGAGCTGCCGTCCAGACCGTAGTCGGAGAGGTGGGTCGGCACGCCTAATTGCTCAAAGAAATTGCGGGTTGCGGCAATCGCGGCGTCAATACGCTCATCGTCGGAACCTTCAGTGATGTTCCAGACGCGTTCAGCATATTGCAGCAGCTTAGCGCGCTTGGTCTCGCGTTTTTCATTCCACAGTGCAGGCAGGACGATAGCCAGTGTTTGCGCGTGATCCAGACCGTGCATCGCAGTCAGTTCGTGGCCCAGCATATGCGTTGCCCAGTCCTGCGGTACGCCAGTGCCAATCAAACCGTTCAGCGCCTGAGTCGCCGCCCACATGACGTTGGCGCGCACATCGTAGTTTTCTGGCTCTTTCAGGGCTTTCGGACCATCTTCGATTAGCGTCAGCAAAATGCCTTCTGCGAAACGGTCCTGAATTTTGGCATCAACCGGTTTGGTAACATACTGTTCCACGGTGTGTACAAAGGCGTCCACTACGCCGTTAGCCACCTGACGCGGCGGCAGGGTGTAGGTATAAACCGGATCGAGCACGGCAAATACCGGCTGAACATGTGCAGAATGGAACGCCTGCTTGTCGCCTGTGGTTTTACGGGAGATCACCGCGCCTGCGTTGGATTCTGAACCGGTTGCTGGCAGCGTCAGCACACAGCCCATCGGGATGGCGCTTTTAATCTCTTTACCGCCCGTTTGCAGAATGTGCCACGGATCGATATTTTCCGGATAGTTAGCCGCTGCGGCGATAAATTTGGTGCCGTCCAGTACAGAACCGCCGCCAACCGCCAGCAGGAAAGTCACTTTCTGTTCGCGAACCAGTTTCACGGCGTTCATCAGCGTTTCATAAGCCGGGTTTGGCTCAATACCGCCAAATTCCAGCACGTCCATGCCTTTCAGGGCATCCAGAACTTGATCGAGAACGCCGGTTTTTTTCACGCTGCCGCCACCGTAGGTAATCAATACGCGAGCATCGTGAGGAATTTGTTCGCGTAAACTAGCGATTGCGCCTTTACCAAACAGAATGCGGGTTGGGGTGTGCAGATTAAAGTTGTTCATTACTTGCTCCCTTTGCTGGGCCAATATGAGGGCAGAGAACGATCTGCCTGATGTTTTTCATTGTGATCGCCAGCGCCCTGGCTCTCAATGCTCATTTCTGCCAATGTCTTGCCTATTTCTCCAGAGTGCTGGAGAAATGCTACAAAATTGCGCACAATCAAATTGCCGCATTATTCCTAAGAAATTACGCGATATGAAACGTGAAGAGATTTGTCGCTTGCTGGCGGATAAAGTTAATAAACTGAAAAATAAAGAAAATAGTTTGTCAGAACTGTTGCCCGATGTGCGTTTGTTGTATGGCGAGACGCCTTTCGCACGTACACCGGTGATGTACGAGCCTGGCATCATAATTCTCTTTTCCGGGCATAAAATCGGTTATATCAATGAACGCGTGTTTCGTTATGATGCCAATGAATACCTGCTGCTGACGGTGCCGTTGCCGTTTGAGTGCGAAACCTATGCCACGTCAGAGGTGCCGCTGGCAGGGTTGCGTCTCAATGTCGATATTTTGCAGTTACAGGAACTGTTGATGGACATTGGCGAAGATGAGCATTTCCAGCCGTCGATGGCAGCCAGCGGGATTAACTCCGCCACGTTATCAGAAGAGATTTTATGCGCGGCGGAGCGGTTACTCGACGTGATGGAGCGACCACTGGATGCGCGTATTCTCGGCAAACAGATCATCCGCGAAATTCTGTACTACGTGCTGACCGGACCTTGCGGCGGCGCGTTACTGGCGCTGGTCAGTCGCCAGACTCACTTCAGTCTGATTAGCCGCGTGCTGAAACGAATTGAGAATAAATACACCGAAAACCTGAGCGTCGAGCAACTGGCGGCAGAAGCCAACATGAGCGTATCGGCGTTCCACCATAATTTTAAGTCTGTCACCAGCACCTCGCCGTTGCAGTATTTGAAGAATTACCGTCTGCATAAGGCGCGGATGATGATCATCCATGACGGCATGAAGGCCAGCGCAGCAGCGATGCGCGTCGGCTATGAAAGCGCATCGCAATTTAGCCGTGAGTTTAAACGTTACTTCGGTGTGACGCCGGGGGAAGATGCGGCAAGAATGCGGGCGATGCAGGGGAATTAAATACGTTCCCGGTACAGCAGCCGGGAACGGGGAAAATCGTCAGGCGTTACAGTATTTTTTTTTAATCACCACAAACAGCGTGCCTAACAAGCCAGCGGTTAACAAGGCAATTGGCAGGATCATCAGGAACGTCATTACCTGATCTTCATGGCGTTTAACGAACGGAATCATACTTAAGGCATAGCCAAAACTGGTTACCACGCTGACCCACAGCAATCCACTTAACCAGTTGAAAAACTGGAAGCGGCGGTTTGGCAGACCGGAAATTCCCGCCATGGTTGGCAGCAGCGTACGGACAAATGCAAGAAAACGTCCAGCCAGCAGCGCCAGCAGACCGTGGCGGTCAAACATGCAGGTGGCGCGCTGGTGATATTTAGCAGGAAGCTGTGCCAGCCAGCCTTTCACCGTTTTGGTATTCCCTAACCAGCTCCCCTGAATATAACTTAGCCAGCAGCCCAGACTTGCTGCGGCGGTCAGAATCGCAATCGTAGGCAGAAAATCCATAACCCCTTGGGCAATCAATGCGCCTGCCAGTATCAACAAGCTGTCGCCTGGCAAAAATGAGGCGGGCAGCAGGCCGTTTTCTAAAAACAGCGTGGCAAACATGACAAAGTAAACAACGCTAACAATATGAGGATCCGCCAGCGCGGCAAAGTCGTGTTGCCAGAGCGCAGCGATGATATCTTGAATAACAGCCATGGACTTTCCTGTGGAACAGCGTTTAAGCCTTTATCTGCCTATTGTACTCCTGAATCGTCCGGGACGCCTTGATCCCGGACGCAACAATTTAAGACTTTTCACAATAAAATGTCTGCAAAATTGTCCAAAAGTGGCAATGTTATACAATCCGTGCAAAACCGGCGTCCAGATCGGCAATCAGATCGTCGACATCTTCCAGACCAATATGCAGGCGAATCAAGGTCCCGCTAAAATCGATCTCGCCTTGTGGGCGAATGGCGGCGATATGTTCTGGTTGATTTGCCAGGATCAACGATTCATACCCGCCCCACGAGTAGGCCATGCTGAATAAACTGAAGTTATCCAGATAGTTCGCCAGCTCTTCATCATTGAGTTTTTTCTTAAGCACAAAGGAAAATAGCCCGCTGCTGCCTGTAAAGTCTCGTTTCCAGAATTCGTGTCCTTTACTGCCAGGCAGGGCAGGGTGGTTAACTCGCGCAACTTGCGGATGTTCTGCCAGCCATTCGGCCACTTTCAGACTGCTTTCATGATGTTGACGCAAACGCACACCTAATGTGCGCAGGCCACGGCTGGTTATATAGGCGGTATCGGCATCGACCATCTGGCCCATCAGATAGGCATTTTCCCGTAGCTGCTCCCAGCAACGGGCATTGCACACGGCAGTGCCAATCATCGCATCTGAATGCCCAACCAGATATTTGGTGGCGGCCTGAATAGAAACATCGATGCCAAAATCCAGCGCCTTAAACAGCACACCGGCTGCCCAGGTGTTGTCGATCATAATGATGGCATCCGGCACCACACTGCGCACGGCGGCAACAATCGCCGGAACGTCGTGGACTTCCATAGTGATGGAACCCGGCGATTCCAGAAACACGATTTTAGTGTTTGGCTGCAGATGCTTAACGATATCGGCACCAATCAGCGGATCAAACCACGATGTCGTTACGCCCAGTTTGCTGAGGATTTTGCTACAGAAATCCTGACTCGGTTCATAGGCGGTGTTGGTCATCAACACATGATCGCCCTGTTCGACAAAAGCAAGAATCGAATTAGCAACCGCTGCCGTCCCGCAGGGAAATAGCGCGCAGCCTGCGCCACCTTCCAGTTCACACATCGCTTGTTGTAAGGAAAAATGGGTTAACGTTCCGCGCCGTCCATAGAACAACTCGCCATTGGCGCGATTGCGCGTCGCGTGCTTTTTGGCTTCCATACTCTCAAATACCAGCGAAGAAGCGCGCTGAATCACGCTATTTACCGCGCCAAGAGTGTATTTTTTGCTGCGTCCTGCATTCACCAGTTGAGTATCAAGCTTTTTGTCCGCCATGTCGGGATTCCTGTTTTTATACGTCTGGATGTCTAAACTAGCATGAATATTCGCGGGCGCATCCTGAAGAATTGGCATAAAGCAGAAAATTTTCGCAAATGGCGTGCTGGTGACTTTTTTACTGCGTAAACGCAAGGAAAAGAAAGCAAAGGTACGGCAGTATGCAAATAGTAATGAGAACGACTATCAATTCGACGTCGTTTTGATATTATTATGCGCAGATTTTGTGACTTGCGTCCTGGAGATACACAGTGGGTAATAATTTAATGCAGACGGACCTTTCCGTCTGGGGTATGTATCAGTACGCCGATATTGTCGTTAAGTGCGTGATGATTGGGCTTATTTTGGCCTCTGTAGTCACCTGGGCAATCTTCTTCAGTAAGAGCGTAGAGTTCTTCAATCAGAAGCGTCGCCTTAAGCGCGAGCAGCAACTGCTGGCTGAAGCACGTTCCTTAAACCAGGCCAACGATATCGCCGCTGATTTTGGTAGCAAAAGCTTAAGCCTGCATTTGCTCAATGAAGCGCAGAATGAGCTGGAACTGTCAGAAGGCAGCGACGATAACGAAGGTATTAAAGAACGTACCAGCTTCCGTCTGGAGCGTCGGGTCGCCGCAGTGGGTCGTCAAATGGGCCGCGGTAACGGCTATCTGGCAACCATCGGCGCGATTTCTCCGTTCGTTGGTCTGTTTGGTACGGTCTGGGGCATCATGAACAGCTTTATTGGTATCGCGCAAACGCAGACCACTAACCTGGCAGTCGTTGCGCCGGGTATCGCAGAAGCTCTGTTAGCAACGGCAATCGGCCTCGTGGCAGCGATTCCTGCGGTCGTTATCTATAACGTATTTGCACGCCAGATTGGCGGCTTTAAAGCGATGCTGGGTGATGTTGCAGCGCAGGTATTGTTGCTGCAAAGCCGTGACCTAGATCTGGAAGCCAGCGCCGCTGCGCATCCGGTTCGTGTCGCACAAAAATTACGCGCAGGATAATGTCCGATGGCAATGCATCTTAACGAAAACCTCGACGATAACGGCGAAATGCATGATATCAACGTGACGCCGTTTATCGACGTGATGTTGGTTCTGCTGATTATCTTTATGGTGGCGGCACCGTTAGCGACGGTAGATGTGAAGGTGAACTTGCCTGCTTCTACCAGCACGCCGCAGCCGCGCCCGGAAAAACCGGTTTATCTGTCGGTGAAGGCAGACAACTCGATGTTTATCGGTAACGATCCGGTCACCGATGAAACAATGATTACGGCGTTGAATGCGTTAACCGAAGGCAAGAAAGACACCACCATCTTCTTCCGAGCGGACAAAACCGTCGATTACGAGACGTTGATGAAGGTAATGGATACGCTGCATCAGGCGGGTTACCTGAAGATAGGTCTGGTCGGCGAAGAAACCGCCAAAGCGAAGTAAAGTAGAATTGCCTGATGCGCTACGCTCATCAGGCCTACAAAATCTATTGCAACATGTTGAATCTTCGTGCGTTTGTAGGCCGGATAAGGCGTTCACGACGCATCCGGCATTAGGTGCTCAATGCCTGATGCGCTACGCTTATCAGGCCTACAAAATCTATTGCAACATGTTGAATCTTCATGCGTTTGTAGGCGGATAAGGCGTTTTCGCCACATCAGGTAAGAGTGAATTCACAATGATGCCCGGTTGCTTTTCACAACCGGGCATTTTTTTAACCTAAATGCTCGCCGCCGCACACGCCGTGCACTTCTGCGGTGACGTAGCTCGACTCCTGACTTGCCAGATAAACATATACAGGGGCCAGTTCCGCCGGTTGCCCCGCACGCTTCATCGGCGTTTTCTGACCAAACTGCGGGATCTTATCCTGCGTTTGTCCGCCGGAAATTTGCAGTGCCGTCCAGATAGGGCCTGGCGCGACAATATTCACCCGAATACCTTTCTCCGCGACCTGTTTTGCCAGGCCACGGCTGTAGTTCAGAATCGCCGCCTTCGTAGCCGCATAGTCCAGTAAATGCGGACTTGGCTGGTATGCCTGGATTGACGAAGTGGTGATGACACTTGCACCTTTCGGTAGCAGGGGGATCGCTTCCTGGGTTAGCCAGAACAGCGCGAAAACGTTAATGGCAAAGGTCTTTTGAAACTGTTCGCTGGTGAGGTCTGCAATATCCGGAATGGCAACCTGTTTCCCGGCGACCAGCGCCATAATATCCAGCCCGCCTAACGCCTTGTGCGCTTCGTGAACCAGCGAACGGGCGAATTTCTCATCGCTTAAATCGCCTGGCAGCAGAACGGCTTTGCGTCCGCATTCTTCAATGATCTTTTTCACATCCTGAGCGTCTTCTTCTTCCACGGGAAGATAACTGATCGCCACGTCAGCCCCTTCACGCGCGTAAGCGATGGCGGCAGCGCGACCTATTCCGGAATCGCCCCCTGTCACCAGTGCTTTACGATCTTTCAGGCGACCGCTACCAACATAGGTTTTCTCGCCGCAATCCGGTATCGGTGTCATCTTCGCCTGGATGCCTGGCGTCGGTTGTTTCTGTTTGGGATATTCACCAGTGTAATACTGCGTGGTCGGGTCTTTTAAATGAGACATCGTTTTTCTCCCTTCAGGTTCAACGTCCTTTAAGGGTAGACGCTCTCGATGCGTTGATAAGGGAACCAGGAAGATCCCTAAACCTCAGAATTATGCGACAAAGGTTTAACGTATATGTTGATTTGCTGTTGCGTGCTGTTTACTCAATTGCGATATACTGTTGCCCGTTTTAACTACACGACAGGAATGTATGGAACGTTTTCTTGAAAATGCAATGTATGCTTCTCGCTGGCTGCTTGCCCCCGTGTACTTTGGCCTTTCGCTGGCGTTAGTTGCCCTGGCGCTGAAGTTCTTCCAGGAGATTATTCACGTACTGCCGAATATCTTCTCGATGGCGGAATCAGATTTGATCCTCGTGTTGCTGTCGCTGGTGGATATGACGCTGGTTGGCGGTTTGCTGGTGATGGTGATGTTTTCCGGTTATGAGAATTTCGTCTCACAGCTGGATATCTCCGAGAACAAAGAGAAGCTGAAGTGGCTGGGGAAAATGGACGCAACGTCGCTGAAAAACAAAGTAGCAGCGTCGATTGTGGCAATTTCTTCCATTCACTTACTGCGCGTCTTTATGGATGCGAAAAATGTCCCGGATAACAAACTGATGTGGTACGTCATTATCCATCTGACGTTTGTGCTTTCTGCATTTGTGATGGGCTATCTTGACCGACTGACTCGTCATAATCACTGATCTGATTCGGGCGCGGTTCGCGCGCCCGTTATTAACAGGTCATTTATCGGACGACGCCTGCCACAGATTCAGCTCGCCATCGGCGATATGCTGATCAATCTGCGCCAGCTCCTCGGTGCTAAATGTCAGATTATTCAGCGCCTGCACGTTCTCCTCTAGTTGCTCCGCGCGGCTGGCACCAATCAATACCGACGTCACGCGATCATCTTTCAGCAACCAGCTTAACGCCATTTGCGCCATTGATTGTCCACGCTGCTGTGCCATTTCATTCAATAAGCGCAGGCTGTTGAGGTTGGCTTCGGTAAGCATTTTCGGCGTCAGACCACGAACTTTATTCCCTTCACGATGCATCCGTGAATCTTGCGGAATGCCGTTGAGATATTTTCCGGTCAGCAATCCCTGAGCCAGAGGAGTAAAGGCAATACAGCCCACGCCGTTATTTTGCAGGGTATCCAGCAGGCCGCTTTTATCCACCCAGCGGTTCAGTAAATTGTACGAAGGTTGATGAATTAAAAGCGGAATTTTCCACTCGTGCAGCAACTCGACCATTTTTTGCGTCCGCTCTGGCGAGTAAGAGGAGATCCCGACATACAGCGCCTTACCGCTTTGTACCGCATGAGCCAGCGCAGAGGCGGTTTCTTCCATCGGCGTATTTTCATCGACGCGATGAGAGTAAAAGATATCGACATACTCAAGCCCCATACGCTTCAGGCTTTGGTCGAGGCTGGCGAGCAGGTATTTACGTGAACCGCCAGAGCCGTACGGGCCGGGCCACATATCGTAGCCAGCCTTGGTAGAGATAATCAGTTCATCGCGATAAGCAGCAAAATCCTCGCGCAGCAGGCGACCAAAGTTCTCTTCTGCGCTTCCTGGAGGCGGCCCGTAATTGTTGGCTAAATCAAAGTGCGTAATGCCTAAATCAAACGCTTTACGCAGGATTGCACGCTGTGATTCCAGCGCGTTAACGTGACCGAAATTGTGCCATAAACCGAGCGATAATGCGGGCAGGCGTAAACCACTTTTTCCGCAATAGCGGTACTGCATCTGCCCGTAACGTTCGGGATTCGCTAACCAGACCATGACCTCTCCTTTCCACCGTTCAATTTCGAAACAATGTTTCTAGTTTAGCGATTCGCCAGCGCGTATCCCGTAGTCTGGCTCACAGAGTGACGAAAAACTGGGCAAAAACACGCGCTTATGCTTTGCTTAAAAAAACACCAGTTGAGGAATGCAACGATGCCGCGTTTAACCGCCAAAGATTTCCCACAAGAGTTGTTGGATTACTACGACTATTACGTTCACGGGAAAATTTCGAAACGTGAGTTCCTCAACCTTGCGGCGAAGTATGCGGTGGGCGGGATGACGGCATTAGCGTTGTTTGATTTGCTCAAGCCAAATTATGCGCTGGCGACTCAGGTAGAGTTTACCGACCCGGAGATTGTTGCTGAGTACATCACGTATCCTTCGCCAAATGGTCACGGCGAGGTACGGGGTTATCTGGTGAAACCCGCAAAAATGAGCGGCAAAACGCCAGCCGTGGGGGTGGTGCATGAGAATCGTGGACTGAATCCGTATATCGAAGATGTGGCACGGCGAGTGGCGAAGGCGGGGTATATCGCCCTGGCACCTGACGGATTAAGTTCCGTTGGAGGTTATCCGGGAAATGATGATAAAGGTCGTGAGCTGCAACAGCAGGTTGATCCAACCAAACTGATGAATGATTTCTTTGCCGCAATTGAGTTTATGCAACGCTATCCGCAAGCGACAGGTAAAGTGGGTATTACCGGATTTTGCTATGGCGGTGGCGTATCGAACGCGGCGGCTGTCGCGTATCCGGAACTGGCCTGCGCGGTGCCGTTTTATGGTCGTCAGGCACCCACTGCCGATGTGGCGAAGATTGAAGCGCCTTTACTACTCCACTTCGCGGAACTGGACACCCGAATCAACGAGGGCTGGCCTCCTTACGAGGCGGCGTTGAAAGACAATAATAAGGTTTATGAGGCTTATATCTATCCGGGGGTTAATCACGGATTCCATAATGATTCCACGCCCCGTTATGACAAATCTGCCGCCGATCTTGCCTGGCAAAGGACACTGAAATGGTTCGATAAATATCTCTCCTGATAGGTTTATCTCTTACGGGATTACGTCTTAAACAAGTATGAAAAAATAGCGTGCGCAAAAGTCGTTCTTTGCCTAAAATATCGTTATATATGGCGATATATAATGAATGAGGTGAACGATGAATAACCATTTTGGTAAAGGCTTAATGGCGGGATTAAAAGCAACGCATGCCGACAGTGCGGTTAATGTGACAAAATTCTGTGCCGATTATAAACGCGGTTTTGTATTAGGCTACTCACACAGGATGTACGAAAAGACCGGAGATCGCCAGCTTAGCGCCTGGGAAGCGGGTATTCTGACGCGCCGCTATGGACTGGATAAAGAGATGGTAATGGATTTCTTTCGTGAGAATAATTCCTGTTCTACGTTGCGCTTTTTTATGGCCGGTTATCGCCTCGAAAATTGATCAAACATACGTATTATCTTGCTTTAATTAATTACACTAATGCTTCTTCCCTTCGTTTTAGCGCCCCGCCGCAGTATCATGATATCGATAACCATAATAAATGTGTGGTAAATGGCGCATCGATCGCATTATTGATTTTGCGATTGAGGCAAAATATATGCCAGGTTCTCGCAACGGAATAACTATAAATGACTGGAGATAACACCCTCATCCATTCTCACGGCATTAACCGTCGTGATTTCATGAAGCTTTGTGCAGCATTAGCCGCCACCATGGGGTTAAGTAGCAAAGCCGCTGCAGAGATGGCCGAATCGGTTACTAACCCGCAGCGTCCGCCAGTTATCTGGATTGGCGCGCAGGAGTGCACCGGTTGTACGGAATCTCTGCTTCGTGCAACGCATCCAACGGTAGAAAACCTCGTGCTGGAGACTATCTCTCTGGAATATCACGAAGTGCTTTCCGCCGCCTTCGGTCATCAGGTCGAAGAGAACAAACATAACGCTCTCGAGAAGTACAAAGGGCAGTATGTGTTAGTGGTGGATGGTTCCATCCCATTAAAAGATAACGGTATTTATTGCATGGTTGCCGGTGAGCCGATTGTGGATCACATCCGCAAAGCGGCGGAAGGCTCAGCAGCCATTATCGCTATTGGTTCCTGCTCCGCGTGGGGCGGTGTTGCCGCAGCTGGAGTTAACCCAACTGGCGCAGTCAGCTTGCAAGAAGTTCTGCCAGGCAAAACCGTTATCAATATTCCGGGCTGCCCGCCGAACCCGCACAACTTCCTCGCGACCGTTGCGCACATCATCACTTACGGCAAACCGCCGAAACTGGATGACAAAAACCGTCCGACCTTCGCCTATGGCCGTCTGATTCACGAACACTGCGAACGTCGCCCGCACTTCGATGCTGGTCGTTTTGCCAAAGAGTTCGGTGATGAAGGCCACCGCGAAGGCTGGTGCTTGTACCACCTCGGCTGTAAAGGGCCAGAAACTTACGGCAACTGCTCAACGCTGCAATTCTGCGATGTTGGCGGTGTGTGGCCGGTGGCGATTGGTCACCCGTGCTATGGCTGTAACGAAAAAGGTATCGGCTTCCATAAAGGCATCCATCAGCTTGCCAACGTCGAAAATCAGACTCCGCGTTCACAGAAACCGGATGTTAACGCTAAAGAGGGCGGCAACGTCTCTGCAGGCGCTATTGGTTTGCTCGGCGGTGTGGTTGGGCTGGTTGCCGGTGTCAGCGTGATGGCGGTGCGTGAACTGGGTCGTCAGCAAAAGAAAGATAACGCTGACTCACGGGGAGAATAACCGTGAACAGACGTAATTTTATTAAAGCAGCCTCCTGCGGGGCATTGCTGACGGGCGCGCTGCCGTCTGTCAGTCATGCGGCTGCTGAAAACCGCCCGCCAATTCCGGGATCGCTGGGGATGTTGTACGACTCGACCTTGTGCGTAGGCTGCCAGGCTTGCGTCACCAAGTGTCAGGATATCAACTTCCCTGAACGTAACCCGCAAGGGGAACAGACCTGGTCGAACAACGACAAACTGTCGCCGTATACCAATAACATCATTCAGGTGTGGACCAGCGGCACAGGGGTCAACAAAGACCAGGAGGAGAACGGCTACGCGTACATTAAGAAACAGTGTATGCACTGCGTCGATCCGAACTGTGTCTCTGTGTGCCCGGTCTCTGCACTGAAAAAAGATCCGAAAACCGGCATTGTCCATTACGACAAAGACGTGTGCACCGGTTGCCGTTACTGCATGGTCGCCTGTCCGTACAACGTGCCGAAGTACGACTACAACAACCCGTTTGGTGCGCTGCATAAGTGCGAGCTGTGCAACCAGAAAGGTGTGGAACGTCTCGATAAAGGCGGTCTGCCTGGCTGCGTAGAAGTGTGCCCGGCGGGCGCGGTGATTTTCGGTACGCGTGAAGAGCTGATGGCGGAGGCGAAAAAACGTCTGGCGCTGAAGCCTGGCAGCGAATACCACTATCCGCGTCAGACGCTGAAATCTGGCGACACTTACCTGCATACGGTGCCGAAATATTATCCGCATCTGTACGGCGAGAAAGAGGGCGGCGGTACTCAGGTTCTGGTACTGACGGGTGTGCCTTATGAAAATCTCGACCTGCCGAAACTGGACGATCTTTCTACCGGTGCGCGTTCCGAAAATATTCAACACACCCTGTATAAAGGCATGATGCTACCACTGGCTGTGCTGGCGGGCTTAACCGTGCTGGTTCGTCGCAACACCAAAAACGACCATCACGACGGAGGAGACGATCATGAGTCATGATCCACAACCGCTGGGCGGCAAAATCATCAGTAAACCGGTCATGATTTTTGGACCGTTAATCGTCATCTGTATGCTCCTGATTGTGAAGCGTCTGGTGTTCGGTCTGGGCTCTGTCTCTGACCTGAACGGCGGCTTCCCGTGGGGCGTGTGGATCGCGTTTGACCTGCTGATTGGCACCGGCTTTGCCTGTGGCGGCTGGGCGCTGGCGTGGGCGGTATACGTCTTTAACCGTGGGCAATACCATCCGCTGGTGCGTCCGGCGCTGTTGGCGAGTCTGTTTGGTTACTCACTGGGTGGCTTGTCGATCACTATCGACGTGGGTCGCTACTGGAACCTGCCGTACTTCTACATTCCGGGTCACTTCAACGTGAACTCGGTACTGTTCGAGACGGCGGTCTGTATGACCATCTACATCGGCGTGATGGCTCTGGAGTTTGCTCCGGCACTGTTTGAACGTCTGGGCTGGAAGGTGTCGCTACAACGTCTGAACAAGGTGATGTTCTTCATCATCGCGCTCGGTGCGCTGCTGCCGACCATGCACCAGTCTTCAATGGGGTCGCTGATGATCTCGGCGGGCTACAAGGTGCATCCGCTCTGGCAGAGCTATGAAATGTTGCCGCTGTTCTCGCTGCTGACGGCGTTCATCATGGGCTTCTCGATTGTCATCTTTGAAGGTTCACTGGTGCAGGCGGGTCTGCGTGGCAACGGTCCGGATGAAAAGAGCCTGTTCGTCAAGCTGACCAACACCATCAGTGTGTTGCTGGCGATTTTCATCGGGCTGCGCTTTGGCGAGCTTATCTATCGCGACAAGCTGTCGTTAGCGTTTGCCGGTGACTTCTACTCCGTGATGTTCTGGATTGAAGTCCTGCTGATGCTCTTCCCGCTGGTCGTTCTGCGTGTGGCGAAGCTGCGTAATGATTCCCGTATGCTGTTCCTGTCAGCACTGAGCGCACTGTTAGGTTGTGCAACCTGGCGTCTGACCTATTCGTTGGTGGCATTCAACCCGGGCGGCGGTTACGCCTACTTCCCGACCTGGGAAGAACTGTTGATTTCTATTGGTTTTGTGGCTATTGAGATTTGCGCTTACATCGTACTCATTCGTCTACTGCCGATACTTCCTCCTTTAAAACAAAACGATCATAATCGTCATGAGGCGAGCAAAGCATGAGCCAGAGAATTACTATTGATCCGGTAACCCGTATTGAGGGGCATTTACGCATCGATTGCGAAATCGAAAATGGCGTCGTTTCGAAAGCATGGGCTTCCGGTACCATGTGGCGCGGCATGGAAGAGATCGTGAAAAACCGCGATCCGCGCGATGCATGGATGATTGTGCAACGTATCTGTGGCGTATGTACTACCACTCACGCGCTGTCTTCCGTTCGTGCGGCAGAAAGTGCGCTGAATATCGACGTTCCGGTTAACGCGCAATACATCCGTAACATCATTCTGGCTGCGCACACCACGCATGACCATATCGTTCATTTCTATCAGCTTTCGGCGCTGGACTGGGTGGACATCACTTCTGCACTGCAAGCTGACCCAACCAAAGCCTCCGAAATGCTGAAAGGCGTTTCGACCTGGCATCTGAACAGTCCGGAAGAGTTCACTAAAGTTCAGAACAAGATCAAAGATCTGGTTGCCAGCGGTCAGTTGGGTATTTTCGCCAATGGCTACTGGGGTCACCCGGCGATGAAACTGCCGCCGGAAGTGAACCTGATTGCGGTAGCGCACTACCTGCAGGCGCTGGAGTGCCAGCGTGACGCTAACCGCGTCGTGGCGCTGCTGGGCGGTAAAACGCCGCACATTCAGAACCTGGCTGTGGGTGGTGTCGCGAACCCAATCAACCTCGACGGGTTGGGCGTGTTGAACCTTGAGCGCCTGATGTACATCAAGTCTTTCATCGACAAACTGAGCGACTTTGTTGAGCAGGTTTATAAGGTTGATACCGCGGTTATCGCCGCGTTCTACCCGGAATGGCTGACGCGCGGTAAAGGTGCGGTGAACTACCTGAGCGTGCCGGAATTCCCGACCGACAGCAAAAACGGCAGCTTCCTGTTCCCGGGAGGCTACATTGAGAATGCGGATCTGTCCTCGTATCGTCCGATCACTTCTCATTCCGATGAATACCTGATCAAAGGCATTCAGGAAAGCGCGAAGCACTCCTGGTATAAAGACGAAGCGCCACAGGCGCCGTGGGAAGGTACCACCATTCCGGCTTATGATGGTTGGTCTGACGACGGGAAATATTCCTGGGTGAAATCACCGACTTTCTACGGCAAAACGGTAGAAGTGGGTCCGCTGGCTAATATGCTGGTGAAACTGGCGGCAGGTCGCGAATCTACCCAGAACAAACTGAATGAAATCGTTGCGATTTATCAGAAACTGACTGGCAACACGCTGGAAGTGGCACAGCTGCACTCCACGCTGGGCCGTATTATTGGTCGTACCGTTCACTGCTGTGAATTGCAGGATATCCTGCAAAACCAATACAGTGCACTGATCACCAATATCGGCAAAGGCGATCACACCACCTTTGTGAAGCCGAACATTCCGGCAACGGGTGAGTTCAAAGGTGTTGGCTTCCTCGAAGCGCCGCGCGGTATGCTCTCTCACTGGATGGTTATTAAAGACGGTATCATCAGCAACTACCAGGCGGTTGTTCCATCAACCTGGAACTCTGGTCCGCGTAACTTCAATGATGACGTCGGTCCTTACGAGCAGTCGCTGGTGGGTACACCGGTTGCCGATCCGAATAAACCGCTGGAAGTGGTGCGTACCATTCACTCCTTCGACCCGTGCATGGCCTGTGCGGTACACGTAGTGGATGCCGACGGCAACGAAGTGGTTTCAGTGAAGGTTCTGTAATGCGTATTTTAGTCTTAGGGGTCGGCAATATTTTGCTGACCGATGAAGCCATCGGCGTGCGGATTGTCGAAGCGTTAGAGCAACGATACATTCTGCCGGATTATGTTGAGATCCTCGATGGCGGCACGGCGGGAATGGAGCTGCTTGGCGACATGGCAAATCGCGATCATCTGATTATTGCGGATGCCATTGTGTCGAAAAAGAACACTCCGGGAACGATGATGATCCTGCGGGATGAAGAAGTTCCGGCGTTGTTTACCAACAAAATCTCTCCGCATCAGCTTGGCCTGGCCGACGTATTGTCGGCCCTGCGCTTCACCGGTGAGTTTCCGAAAAAGCTGACCCTGGTCGGCGTGATCCCGGAATCGCTGGAGCCACACATCGGCTTAACGCCGACGGTTGAAGCAATGATTGAACCTGCGCTTGAGCAGGTTCTGGCTGCGCTGCGCGAATCAGGCGTGGAAGCCATCCCACGGGAGGCGATTCATGACTGAAGAGATAGCAGGTTTCCAGACCTCCCCGAAGGCGCAAGTACAGGCAGCGTTTGAAGAAATTGCCCGGCGTTCGATGCACGATCTCTCTTTTCTGCATCCTTCAATGCCGGTGTATGTTTCTGATTTTACGCTGTTCGAAGGTCAGTGGACGGGGTGTGTGATCACCCCGTGGATGCTGAGTGCAGTTATCTTCCCCGGCCCGGATCAACTCTGGCCGCTGCGCAAAGTGAGTGAAAAAATTGGTCTGCAACTGCCGTATGGCACCATGACCTTTACCGTTGGCGAACTGGACGGTGTTTCGCAATACCTCTCCTGTTCGCTGATGTCGCCGCTTTCGCACAGCATGTCGATTGAAGAAGGCCAACGCCTGACGGATGACTGCGCACGAATGATCCTTTCGTTGCCAGTCACCAATCCGGATGTACCACACGCAGGGCGTCGCGCCCTGCTGTTTGGCCGCAGGAGGGGCGAAAATGCATGAGTTGTCGCTTTGCCAGAGCGCCGTTGAAATTATCCAACGGCAGGCGGAGCAGCACGATGTTAAGCGCGTCACCGCCGTGTGGCTGGAAATTGGCGCGCTCTCCTGCGTTGAGGAGAGCGCCGTCCGTTTTAGTTTTGAAATTGTCTGCCACGGAACGGTGGCGCAAGGGTGCGATTTACATATCGTCTATAAACCCGCCCAGGCCTGGTGCTGGGATTGCAGCCAGGTGGTGGAGATTCATCAGCACGATGCGCAGTGTCCGCTCTGTCACGGCGAGCGGTTGCGTGTCGATACCGGCGATTCGCTGATCGTCAAAAGTATTGAAGTTGAATAAGACTGAGGACAACGCCTAAAAAGCGCACGGACGGTCCCCTCGCCCCTCCGGGGAGAGGGTTAGGGTGAGAGGGAACACCCGCTAAAGGTTCTTTTTCGCGTTTGTCCGGCAATCGAAATAACCGGAGTTAACAATGTGTATTGGCGTTCCAGGCCAGGTGCTGGCTGTCGGTGAAGATATTCACCAGCTTGCGCAGGTTGAAGTATGTGGTATCAAGCGCGACGTGAATATCGCCCTGATTTGCGAAGGTAACCCTGCCGATCTGCTGGGCCAGTGGGTGCTGGTACACGTCGGATTTGCCATGAGCATCATCGACGAAGATGAAGCCAAAGCCACATTAGACGCACTGCGCCAAATGGATTACGACATTACCAGCGCGTGATGATTAGCTTTTGTAGGCCTGATAAGACGCGGCAGCGTCGCATCAGGCATTGTGCACGATTGCCGGATGCGGCGTGAACGCCTTATCCGGCCTGGATGGCTTGCTGCGACGAACACCAACCCTTACCCCTGACGCTTATCTTCTGTATTTGTCTCAAAATCACTGGCGTCATGGCGCTCATGCAACTGCTCGTTCAGCGGCCCGTTGGTGCGGTTAACAATACGCCCACGTTTCACTGCCGGACGTTCGCCCACTTCTTTCGCCCAGCGTTGCACATGTTTATAACTTCCCGCATCCAGAAACTCTGCGGCATCATACACGCCGCCGAGCACCACGTTGCCAAACCACGGCCAAATCGCCATATCCGCAATGGTGTACTCATCGCCCGCAACAAACTTATGCTGCGCCAGTTGCTTATCCAGCACGTCGAGCAGGCGCTTGGCTTCCATGGTAAAGCGGTTGATGGCGTACTCAATTTTCACCGGCGCGTAATGGTAAAAGTGACCAAAACCACCGCCGAGGAACGGCGCGGCACCCTGTAACCAGAACAGCCAGTTCAACGTTTCAGTCCGTTTTGCCAGATCCTGCGGCAGGAAGTAGCCAAATTTCTCCGCCAGATAAAGCAGGATCGAACCAGATTCAAACACGCGGATCGGCGGATTATGCGTATGATCGCGCAGCGCCGGGATCTTCGAGTTTGGGTTCACTTCGACAAAGCCGCTGGAGAATTGATCGCCATCGCCAATACGAATCAGCCAGGCGTCGTACTCTGCACCAGTAACGCCCAGCGCCAGTAGCTCCTCAAGCATAATCGTTACTTTCTGACCGTTCGGCGTTCCCAGCGAATAAAGTTGCAATGGATGTTTGCCAACGGGCAGCGTTTTTTCATGCGTCGGACCAGAAAACGGGCGATTGATATTGGCGAACGCGCCGCCAGCGGATTTATCCCACGTCCAGACTTTCGCGGGCTGATAAGTATTGTCTGTCATAGTGAGTTGCCTTCTGAGTGGTAGTGTTGAAGCAGTGTAGCAGGTCACTTGCTGTACAGAATGTGAATTTTTTAACCCTTTGCGCCAGCCGCTGCGATGAGGTGTATGATTAGTCTGACCTCTGTCCGGTTAATGTCGCTGAGCAGGTAATCAGAGCACAACAATTACGCCAACTGCTTAGGTTGTATTGTTAAAGGTAAAGTGATGAGCAAAGGAACGACCAGCCAGGATGCCCCGTTCGGGACATTATTGGGCTACGCCCCAGGTGGGGTAGCAATCTACTCTTCAGATTACAGTTCTCTCGATCCGCAGGAATACGAAGATGACGCCGTATTCCGTAGCTATATCGACGACGAATATATGGGCCACAAGTGGCAATGCGTTGAATTTGCTCGCCGTTTTCTCTTTCTGAATTACGGTGTGGTCTTTACTGACGTGGGTATGGCGTGGGAGATTTTCTCGCTGCGCTTCCTGCGAGAAGTGGTTAATGACAACATCCTGCCATTGCAGGCATTTCCTAACGGCTCGCCGCGTGCGCCGGTCGCGGGTGCGCTTCTTATCTGGGATAAAGGCGGTGAATTTAAAGACACTGGCCATGTCGCCATCATTACCCAATTGCATGGCAACAAAGTCCGTATTGCGGAACAGAACGTGATTCATTCCCCGTTGCCGCAAGGGCAACAGTGGACGCGCGAGCTGGAGATGGTGGTCGAAAACGGCTGCTATACCCTTAAAGACACTTTTGATGACACCACCATTCTGGGCTGGATGATCCAGACGGAAGATACTGAATACAGCTTACCGCAGCCGGAAATTGCAGGCGAGCTGCTGAAAATCAGTGGAGCGCGTCTGGAAAACAAAGGCCAGTTTGACGGTAAATGGCTGGATGAAAAAGATCCGCTACAAAACGCCTATGTGCAGGCCAACGGTCAGGTGATCAATCAGGATCCGTATCATTACTACACCATTACCGAGAGTGCCGAGCAGGAGCTAATTAAAGCCACCAACGAGCTGCATCTGATGTATCTTCACGCAACCGACAAGGTGCTGAAAGATGACAACCTGCTGGCGCTGTTCGACATTCCGAAAATCCTCTGGCCACGTTTGCGTCTCTCCTGGCAGCGTCGCCGTCACCATATGATCACTGGTCGTATGGATTTCTGCATGGATGAGCGTGGCCTGAAGGTTTACGAATACAACGCCGACTCCGCCTCCTGTCATACCGAAGCGGGCTTGATCCTCGAACGTTGGGCGGAGCAGGGCTATAAAGGCAACGGCTTCAATCCGGCGGAAGGGCTGATTAACGAACTGGCTGGTGCCTGGAAACACAGTCGTGCACGTCCGTTTGTCCATATCATGCAGGACAAAGATATCGAGGAAAACTATCACGCGCAGTTTATGGAGCAGGCGCTGCACCAGGCGGGCTTTGAAACGCGTATCTTGCGCGGGCTGGATGAACTGGGCTGGGATGCTGCCGGGCAACTGATTGATGGGGAAGGGCGACTGGTTAACTGCGTGTGGAAAACCTGGGCGTGGGAAACCGCGTTTGATCAGATTCGTGAAGTTAGCGACCGTGAGTTTGCTGCGGTGCCAATCCGTACCGGTCATCCGCAAAACGAAGTGCGTCTTATCGACGTATTGCTGCGCCCGGAAGTGCTGGTCTTTGAGCCGCTGTGGACGGTGATCCCCGGCAACAAAGCGATTCTGCCGATCCTCTGGTCGCTGTTCCCGCACCATCGTTACCTGCTGGATACCGATTTCACTGTTAATGATGAATTGGTGAAAACAGGTTACGCAGTGAAACCGATCGCCGGTCGCTGTGGTAGCAATATCGACCTGGTCAGCCATCATGAAGAGGTGCTGGACAAAACCAGCGGTAAATTTGCCGAGCAGAAAAACATCTATCAGCAACTGTGGTGTTTGCCGAAAGTGGACGGTAAATACATTCAGGTATGTACCTTCACCGTTGGCGGCAACTACGGTGGGACGTGTTTGCGCGGTGATGAATCACTGGTCATCAAAAAAGAGAGTGATATTGAACCGTTAATTGTGGTGAAAAAGTAATACATGTTGTAGCAACCCCGTACTGATTATGAAGAATAATTAGTACGGGGATTAATCAAAATATTCAATATTTATATATTCCAATATTTATTCATTTCATATGTGAATATATTAACCAGTGGAATACCTGTGTTTTGATTATTTCTAAAGGTTTTGAATGAATGCTTATTGTCTGATACACAAGAAATAACACTCTTTTTATCGTTAAAAAATGATATTTCACTTTGCCCATGCCGTTAAAGTCACTGATAATGCGTCCGTTCGTAAATTCAAAATGGCGTAATCTAATATATGCTAAATTTATTTGTTGGCCTTGATATATATACGGGGCTTTTGTTATTACTTGCTCTGGCATTTGTGTTGTTCTACGAAGCAATCAATGGTTTTCATGACACGGCGAATGCGGTGGCAACCGTTATTTATACTCGTGCCATGCAGCCACAACTTGCTGTGGTGATGGCGGCATTTTTTAACTTTTTTGGCGTGTTATTGGGCGGACTTAGCGTTGCCTATGCCATTGTCCATATGTTACCAATCGATTTGTTGCTGAATATGGGGTCAACTCACGGTTTGGCGATGGTCTTTTCCATGCTGCTGGCGGCGATTATCTGGAACCTGGGAACGTGGTTCTTTGGTTTACCGGCCTCCAGTTCGCACACCTTGATTGGTGCGATTATCGGCATCGGTTTAACCAACGCGCTGTTAACCGGCTCATCGGTGATGGATGCGTTAAACCTGCGTGAAGTAACCAAAATTTTCTCCTCGCTGATTGTTTCCCCTATCGTCGGCCTGGTCATTGCGGGTGGTCTGATTTTCCTGCTGCGCCGTTTCTGGAGTGGGACGAAAAAGCGTGACCGTATTCACCGCATTCCGGAAGATCGCAAAAAGAAAAAGGGCAAACGTAAACCGCCATTCTGGACGCGTATTGCGCTGATTGTTTCCGCTGCGGGCGTGGCGTTTTCGCACGGCGCGAACGACGGGCAGAAAGGGATCGGCCTGGTAATGCTGGTACTGGTGGGGATTGCCCCTGCTGGCTTCGTCGTCAATATGAATGCGTCCGGCTATGAAATTACCCGTACCCGCGATGCCGTTACCAACTTCGAACACTACCTGCAACAGCATCCTGAACTGCCGCAGAAGTTGATTGCGATGGAACCTCCATTGCCTGCAGCATCGACTGATGGCACGCAAGTAACAGAGTTTCACTGTCATCCGGCAAATACCTTTGATGCGATTGCGCGCGTTAAAACGATGCTGCCAGGCAATATGGAAAGTTACGAGCCGTTAAGCGTGAGTCAGCGCAGCCAGCTGCGCCGCATTATGCTGTGCATCTCCGATACCTCCGCGAAGCTGGCGAAACTGCCAGGCGTCAGTAAAGAAGACCAGAACCTGCTGAAAAAACTGCGCAGCGATATGTTAAGCACCATTGAGTACGCTCCGGTGTGGATCATCATGGCGGTAGCACTGGCGCTCGGCATTGGCACCATGATTGGCTGGCGTCGTGTAGCGATGACCATCGGTGAGAAGATTGGTAAGCGCGGCATGACGTATGCGCAAGGCATGGCGGCACAAATGACGGCGGCAGTGTCTATCGGCCTTGCCAGTTATATTGGGATGCCTGTCTCCACAACACACGTCCTCTCGTCTGCGGTAGCAGGGACGATGGTGGTGGACGGCGGTGGGTTACAGCGTAAAACGGTAACCAGCATCCTGATGGCGTGGGTGTTTACTTTACCGGCGGCAATTTTTCTTTCTGGTGGGCTGTACTGGATAGCATTGCAGTTGATTTAACCTTCCTGAAAATGCCCGGTCCTGGCGATCGGGCATTTCCATTTTTGACTAGTGATAACCACGCGCGGTCATAAAATCCGTAATCGCTTTTTCTGCATCAACCAACACCTGTTCCAGTGGCTGATTGGCATCGATATCAACCAGTTGTGCACCACCAAAGGTTAACTGTGGCGTTATGGCAATCTTCCTCGCCAGCGATTCCCGTTTATGGTCGGGTTTACGTGCACAGGCAACTTCAAGGTCAACATTGAGTTTGATGACCAGATCAGGCTTATGGCTCGCCATCCAGTGAAACGCTTTACGTTCCTGGCTTGCCAGCCATGAGACAAAACGACCACCTTCAACGTTAGGTGGGAACACCGTACCATCGTAAGCGCCAGGAATTTGGTCCTGAGGATAACGGTCGGTTAGAACAATTAACCCGCGACGACGACAGGCAAGCATATGACGAAAGCGCAGTAAGCGACGGGCGACAAACGCTGTAATTACCAGCGCCGGAACTGGTCCAGGCAATTTTTTTGCTGTTTTCACCTGATTTCGTTCAATTGTTTTATGTAAGGATTTTCCCATCAAAGGTAATTTTGTCACTGCACGACCGACATTTCCGGCCTGTTTTCCTAAATGAACTCTTTCGGCAGCACCATATTTTTCGACAACGGTAATAAGATGTTCACACACCGTTGACTTGCCTGAAGCATCGCTACCAATAACGGCAATTAATGGAGGTGTTATTGACTGCATGAATATATCCTTTAATTTAAATATCCATTAAAAATATTTATTTGGTTAATATGTTTTTATGAAAGCGTAATTCAGGTCAATGTCACAATTAGTCATTGTCACAATAAGGTTGAACGGATATTCTGAGCACGGACCACGTAATATTCAATACATTATTTACTGCCGGGTTTTTCGTGAATCAACGTAATATGTCAATAATTAATTCCACGCCAGTGCGTGTTATTGCCATTGTAGGATGTGATGGTTCAGGTAAATCGACCCTCACGGCAAGCCTGGTAAATGAACTGGCAGCAAGAATGCCAACAGAACACATTTATCTCGGGCAATCGTCCGGGCGAATTGGCGAATGGATTTCACAGCTCCCTGTTATTGGCGCACCTTGTGGGTGTTATCTGCGAAGTAAAGCGGCACATGTACACGAAAAGCCCTTAACTCCGCCTGGCAATATTACTGCGCTGGTTATCTATCTGCTTTCCTGCTGGCGGGCGTACAAGTTTCGCAAAATGTTGTGTAAAAGCCAGCAAGGCTATCTGCTCATCACCGACCGCTACCCGCAGGTTGAAGTGCCGGGTTTTCGCTTTGATGGCCCGCAATTGGCAAAAACCACGGGCGGTAACGGTTGGATAAAAATGTTAAGGCAGCGCGAGTTGAAGCTGTACCAATGGATGGCGTCTTATTTACCCGTATTGTTGATTCGTCTTGGCATTGATGAACAAACCGCGTTTGCGCGTAAACCTGACCACCAACTGGCAGCGTTACAGGAAAAAATCGCCGTTACGCCGCAACTGACATTCAATGGCGCCAAGATCCTTGAACTGGATGGTCGGCAACCAGCCGATGAAATTATGCAAGCGTCACTACGCGCAATTCACGCCGCGCTTTCCTGATCACCAAAATGGATAGGGGATGATTTAACGAATGGATGCACTACAAACACAAACTGTTAATAGTACAACCGCGCCGCAGCCCAACTACATTCCGGGGCTGATTGCGGTGGTCGGGTGTGATGGCACCGGTAAATCCACGCTGACCACCGACCTGGTGAAATCGCTGCAACAACACTGGCAAACCGAGCGCCGCTATCTGGGGCTGCTCTCCGGCGAAGACGGCGACAAAATCAAACGATTGCCGTTGGTTGGCGTCTGGCTGGAACGGCGATTGGCGGCCAAATCCTCGAAAACCCAAAGCATGAAAACCAAATCTCCGGCGCTATGGGCGGCGGTGATTATGTACTGCTTCTCGCTGCGAAGAATGGCGAATCTACGCAAGGTTCAGCGACTGGCGCAAAGTGGCGTTCTGGTGGTCAGCGATCGCTTCCCGCAGGCTGAAATTTCGGGCTTTTATTATGACGGACCGGGGATCGGCGTCGAACGTGCGACCGGGAAAATCAGCATGTTTCTGGCGCAGCGCGAACGGAGTTTATACCAAAAAATGGCGCAATACCGTCCTGAATTAATCATTCGTTTGGGGATTGATATTGATACTGCCATCTCCCGCAAGCCTGACCATGAGTATGCCGAGCTGCAGGACAAAATCGGCGTCATGTCGACGATTGGCTATAACGGCACAAAAATTCTTGAGATTGATTCCAGAGCGCCCTACAGCGAAGTGCTGGAACAGGTACAGAAGGCGGTTTCTCTGGTTGCCATCGTTTCTGACCGCCGAAGTTTAACTTAAGGCTGGCGGGATATTTTTTACTATCAACGATAAGGTCAGGCTGAATTGGCGGGTTTTAACATCAAACATTGGTTTGCAGATGGCGCGTTTCGCACCATTATTCGCAATAGCGCCTGGTTAGGCTCCAGTAATGTCGAGAGCGCCTTGCTGGGGCTGTTGGCGCTCTCGTGTGCCGGTAAAGGGATGACGCCCGCCATGTTTGGTGTACTGGTGATTGTGCAATCGTACGCCAAGTCGATCAGCGATTTTATTAAGTTTCAGACATGGCAGCTGGTGGTTCAGTACGGAACGCCAGCCTTGACCAACAATAATCCGCAGCAATTTCGCAATGTCGTCTCATTTTCCTTCTCGCTGGATATCGTCAGCGGCGCGGTGGCGATTGTCGGCGGCATTGCCTTACTGCCATTCCTTTCCCATTCATTAGGTCTGGATGACCAAAGCTTTTGGCTGGCGGCGCTGTATTGCACGCTCATTCCTTCAATGGCTTCCTCCACGCCGACCGGCATTCTGCGTGCGGTAGATCGCTTTGATTTGATTGCTGTACAGCAGGCGACGAAACCTTTTCTGCGCGCAGCGGGGAGCGTCGCAGCCTGGTATTTTGACTTTGGTTTTGTGGGTTTTGTTATTGCCTGGTACGTGTCGAATCTGGTTGGCGGCACCATGTACTGGTGGTTTGCCGCGCGCGAATTACGCCGTAGAAATATCCATAACGCCTTCAAATTGAATCTGTTTGAGTCTGCCCGACACATTAAAGGCGCGTGGAGTTTTGTCTGGTCAACCAACATTGCCCACTCCATCTGGTCGGCGCGTAACTCGTGCAGCACAGTGTTGGTGGGGATCGTGTTAGGACCCGCTGCCGCCGGGTTATTTAAAATCGCCATGACATTCTTCGACGCCGCCGGAACGCCAGCGGGTTTGCTGGGTAAAAGTTTTTACCCAGAGGTGATGCGTTTAGATCCGCGCACCACCAGACCGTGGTTGTTAGGTGTGAAGTCCGGTTTACTGGCGGGCGGAATCGGTATTCTGGTGGCGCTCGCGGTGTTGATCGTCGGCAAGCCGCTCATTTCGCTGGTGTTTGGCGTTAAGTATCTCGAAGCGTATGACCTGATTCAGGTGATGCTGGGCGCAATTGTGATTTCGATGCTGGGCTTCCCGCAGGAGTCATTGCTATTGATGGCGGGAAAACAGCGCGCTTTTCTCGTGGCGCAAACCATCGCCTCAATCGGCTACATCGTATTGCTGTTCATGTTCTGTCATCTGTTTGGTGTGCTGGGAGCAGCGTTTGCTTACTTCGGTGGGCAATGTCTGGACGTGGCGCTCTCGTTAATTCCAACCTTAAAGGCATTTTTTCAGCGCCATTCCTTGCTTTATAACGCAGCCGGAGAGAAATCCTGATGATGAGAAAATATTTCCCGCTTGAGGCGAGCGAGCGTCTATTTGTTGCGATTGAAGAAGATGATGTCGTTGATGCACAGGTTAGTTTGCCGCCGACTATTGCACTAAGTTGTACCACCGAAATCATTCATGATAATTACGCGTTATGCCTGCAATTCTGGCTCAATGGCGTTGATCGTCAGGAATTACTGCGTTTAGTTCGCAAACAAGCCAAAGGCGATGAGCTGACTGCTGATGAGCGCAAACAATTTAAATACATGCGAGCGCGCTACAAGCACCTGCGTTTTGCGCAACGGCTGTATTTAAAGAAGCATCAGGCCGGATTTTTATTCGGCAAAACGACCGTTTTTCTGGGGCGTTTTCAGGACGGCTTTCGTAACGGTAAGAAAAATATTGTGTCGTATTACGGCAACCTGTTACGGATTTATTTAAGCTCTCCGGTCTGGTCGTTGGTGAACTATTCATTACGCCATAGCCAGTTAGAAAGCGTAAGCAGTTTTATTGCCTATCGGCAAAAGCAAATGCATACCCTGAAAGAGATTATTGCCAAACCGCGACTAACCGGCAGGGAATTTCATGATGTGCGAAAAATCATCAGCCAGCAGGTTTCTTATTACGACACCTTAAGATCGCTTGATCCTGAAAATAAAGAGGCGTTACAGATTTCCCGTTTCCTCGCCGCCATTAATGGCCTGATGGGAGATAAACACGACGACATGGTGGCGGATGATATGGAAAACCGCCAGTCGTATTATGCACCGTTGGCGCTGGATAGCGATATTTGTCAGCGCTTAGAGCTGCTGATTTCGCGTTTTCCGCTATAGCCGGAGCAATGATGTCATCTCGTTTGATTATTGCGTTG
The DNA here is from genome assembly GCF_040495915.1 of Shigella sp. FJ200513. Classification (NCBI taxonomy): domain Bacteria; kingdom Pseudomonadati; phylum Pseudomonadota; class Gammaproteobacteria; order Enterobacterales; family Enterobacteriaceae; genus Shigella; species Shigella sp. FJ200513. The sequence continues at coordinate 53,081 of NZ_JBDYCV010000005.1, forward strand.
ATTATCATGCTCTTAGCCCCGGGTGTGCAGGCACACAATTTCGTCACTGGCAAAACGGTTACCCCTGTTTATATCCAGGAAGGCGGCGAGCTGCTTCTGAATAGCGACGACGAAATTCACTACCAAAAGTGGAACAGCACACAATTAGCGGGAAAAGTCCGCATTATTCAGTATATCGCCGGGCGTAAGTCGGCGAAGAAAAAGAACTCACTGTTAATTAAAGCGGTTGAAGCGGCAAACTTTCCGCAGGATCGTTTTCAGCCCACCACCATTGTGAACACCGATGATGCCATCTTTGGTACTGGCTATTTTGTTGTTGGCAAAATCGAAAAAAATAAACGCCGCTATCCGTGGGCGCAATTCGTTATTGACGGCAATGGACAGGGACGCGTTGCCTGGCGCTTGCCGGAGCAGAGTTCAACCATTCTGGTGCTGAATAAAGCCGGGCAAATTCAGTGGGCAAAGGACGGCAGCCTGACGCCGGAAGAGGTAGATCATGTCATTGCGTTGGCGCAGAAACTGATCAATGAATAAAAAACTCAAAGGATTGAGGGCGTTAGTGAGATGAAGCTGGTTGAACACTACATCATGCGTGGTACGCGCCGTCTGGTGCTGATTATCGTCGGTTTTCTGATCTTTATTTTCGCCAGCTACTCCGCACAGCGTTATCTGACCGAAGCGGCAAATGGGACATTAGCTCTTGATGTTGTGCTGGATATCGTTTTCTACAAAGTACTGATTGCACTGGAGATGTTGTTACCTGTTGGTCTGTATGTGTCAGTTGGCGTGACGCTAGGGCAGATGTATACCGACTCGGAAATTACCGCTATCTCTGCGGCGGGGGGCAGTCCGGGACGCTTGTACAAAGCCGTTCTTTATCTGGCGATACCGCTAAGTATTTTTGTCACCCTTCTGTCGATGTATGGTCGTCCGTGGGCTTATGCGCAGATTTATCAACTGGAGCAGCAGTCGCAGTCGGAGCTGGATGTTCGCCAGTTGCGGGCAAAGAAATTTAACACTAACGATAACGGACGAATGATCCTTTCGCAGACGGTTGATCAGGATAATAATCGCCTGACTGACGCGCTGATTTATACTTCTACTGCCAATCGAACCCGTATTTTCCGCGCCGGTTCGGTTGATGTGGTTGACCCATCACCCGAGAAACCGACCGTTATGTTGCACAACGGCACTGCCTATCTTCTCGATCATCAGGGGCGTGACGACAACGAACAGATCTACCGTAATCTGCAATTACATCTGAATCCGCTGGATCAAAGCCCGAACGTCAAACGCAAAGCGAAATCGGTCACGGAGCTGGCGCGCTCCGCCTTTCCTGCCGATCATGCCGAACTGCAATGGCGACAAAGCCGTGGCCTGACCGCATTGTTGATGGCGCTGCTGGCCATTTCATTAAGTCGGGTAAAACCGCGGCAAGGGCGATTTTCAACGTTATTGCCACTGACGTTGCTGTTTATTGCCATTTTTTATGGCGGCGACGTCTGCCGTACACTGGTGGCTAACGGCGCGATTCCCCTCATTCCTGGTTTGTGGTTAGTGCCCGGACTCATGCTAATGGGCCTGCTGATACTGGTCGCACGTGACTTCTCTTTGCTGCAGAAATTTTCCCGATGAATGTTTTCAGTCGCTATTTAATCCGTCATCTCTTTCTCGGTTTTGCCGCCGCTGCAGGGCTATTGCTGCCGCTTTTTACCACCTTCAACCTGATTAACGAACTGGATGGTGTCAGCCCGGGCGGTTATCGCTGGACTCAGGCGGTGCTGGTGGTGCTAATGACCTTACCGCGCACACTGGTCGAACTTTCGCCGTTTATCGCGTTATTGGGTGGTATTGTTGGACTGGGGCAGTTATCGAAAAACAGTGAGCTTACCGCCATTCGCAGCACGGGGTTTTCTATCTTCCGTATTGCACTGGTGGCGCTGGTTGCCGGGATATTGTGGACTGTTTCGTTAGGCGCGATAGATGAGTGGGTGGCGTCGCCATTGCAGCAACAGGCGTTGCAAATCAAATCGACCGCCACCGCGTTGGGGGAGGACGATGACATTACCGGCAATATGCTGTGGGCCAGGCGTGGTAATGAATTTGTGACGGTGAAATCGCTGAACGAGCAGGGCCAGCCGGTGGGCGTGGAGATATTTCATTATCGCGACGATCTCTCGCTTGAATCCTACATTTATGCACGCAGTGCCACCATTGAAGACGACAAAACGTGGGTCCTGCATGGTGTGAATCATAAAAAATGGCTGAATGGCAAAGAAACGCTGGAAACATTAGATAATCTTGCCTGGCAATCGGCCTTCACCAGTATGAATCTTGAAGAGTTATCAATGCCGGGGAATACTTTTTCTGTCCGTCAGCTTAATCATTACATCCATTATTTGCAGGAAACCGGGCAACCCAGCAGCGAATACCACCTTGCACTGTGGGAAAAACTGGGGCAACCCATCCTGACCCTGGCGATGATTTTGCTGGCTGTGCCGTTTACCTTTAGTGCCCCGCGTTCGCCTGGGATGGGTAGCCGTCTCGCTGTAGGCGTCATCGTGGGCTTACTCACCTGGATCAGCTATCAAATCATGGTTAATCTGGGATTGCTATTTGCGTTAAGCGCACCTGTTACCGCGCTCGGTTTACCGGTAGCGTTTGTGTTGGTGGCGTTGAGCCTGGTGTATTGGTATGACAGACAACATTAAACCCGCCGTGGCGCAAACACCACGGCGGGCTCACATTACTGCTTCAGAGTAGCAAATGCCTGAATGATGGCATCGATTTGCTCACGACTGTGGGCAGCATTTACGCTACAGCGCAGCAGCGTGATGCCTGCAGGCGCGGCAGGCGGCAGGATAAGATTCACATACACGCCCGGCGAGATAAGCTCGCGCCAGATGCGTAAACCTTCCTCTTTCGAACCGATTATTACTGGCACTACCGGGCTAATATGTGAACTTAACTCATAACCCAGTTTTTGCAGACCGTCATACAGATGGTTGGCGTTATCCATCAGCTTTTGCCGCAGCTCTGGTTGTGTGGCAATAGTTCTTAACGACGAGCGCACGGTCGCAATGCAGGACGGAGAAGGAGAGGCGGTAAAAATATACGGGCGGCTGCCGTAGCGCAGCACTTCCATCGCTTCCGAAACGACAGCAAAACCGCCAATCGAGGCCAGACTTTTACTGAAAGTACCAACGATAATATCCACATCATCTTCAACGCCGACAGCTTCAGCCAGTCCGCGCCCCGTTGCGCCTAACACGCCAAACGAATGCGCTTCATCGACAATCAAATAACCACCGAGACGACGTTTGATATCAACAATTTCCGCCAGCGGCGCAACGTCACCGAGCATGCTGTAGATGCCCTCAACGATGATAATCGCCTCTTTCGCCCGTTCACCGAGGCGAACCATGCGCCGTTCCAGATCTTTAGCATCGTTATGGCGGAAACGAATAATTTCCGCGCCACCGAGAGAACAGACGTCATAAATACTGGCGTGGCTGTCGGCATCCAGTAACACCACGGCGTTATGGTCGGCAAGTGCGCTGATGACGCCTAAATTAGCGGTATAACCGGTTGAAAAACGATAGCGGTAGGGCGATTGAAAAACTCGGCAATCTCTTTCTCTAACGCCAGGTGCGGCGCATAACTGCCGTTTGCCATACGAGAACCGGTGGTGCCGGTGCCTTGGGCCGCTAACGCGGCCTGACCTTCGCTGATGGCATCATGATTAAAGGTTAAACCGAGATAATTATTGGTCCCGGCCAGAATCACTTTTTTATTGCCGATCCGGCCTTCGGTGGCGGAATACACTTCATCAATACAGGTGCCAAACGGTGTTAACCCGTTGTCACTAAATTGCAGACGCTCGCCAGCAAGGCGCGCATATTTATCGTATAGCCCCATTATTTATTCTCCAGCCATGGAAGTAGAGTTTCCATTAATTGCGCAGGGGTTTTGACATCCAGCAGAATATTAATAGGAATGGAAATATCGAATCTGTCTTCCAGCATCATTAAGAGATCCATCACTTTGATCGACTCCAGGCCAAGATCGTTGACGAGATCGCTGTCGGGCTTAATTTCCACACCGTTTTCGACCAAATCCTGTAAACAGGAAAGGATGTAATCCATTACTATTTCACGATTTACCATAGAAACGTTAACACACCTTTAAAACAAGACAATCAAAATAGCCCGTTGCGTAATGCGTGTTCCAGGCTAATCCCGGGAAACCAATTGATATCTTCAGAAATACGGTTATTACTTGCCGACCAGTCGGCGTGGGTTAATTCACGAATTTTCGAGCGGGTCAGCATAGGTTCTTTACCTGCCAGGCGACTCAACGCGGTACTGATATCCGCAAGGCCTGTGAGTACCGGCAGAGGAATGTCAACCATTCGCACGGAACCACAACGGGCTTTGGCGGCAAGCTGTCGTACGCGTTGCCAGTCATAGCCACCGGCGACGCCATCGCATAATTCATAGGTTTGCGTCTGTACAGTTTCGGCGCTTAACCACTGACCCACTGCTTGCGCAAAATCGGTGACGTGAAGAAAAGAGAGTTGTGTATCTGGCGCACCAAGTCGTGGCAGCAGGCCGCGTAGCATCCAGTCAAACAGCGGTTTTAACTCTTTATCGCCGGGACCATACACGGCTGTCGGGCGAAAAACGCCCAGCGTAATTTCGTCCGCCATTGCTGCCAGTCGTTGCTCGGCGACGTATTTGGATTTTGCATACCAGGAGAGCTCGGGATGGCGCGCCGCCAGCGAAGAGATAAACAGAAAACGTTGGCAAAAGCCGCTCTCTTTTGCTGCTTGCATCAGGCGCAGGCTGCCGTCAACGTTACAGCGGGTGAAAATCTCTTCTTTGTGCCCGCGCACTTGCCCGGCGCAATGGACCACTACGCTGGCTCCGGCAACCAGCTCGCTAAGTGAATGAGTATCTTCCAGCGAACCGCGCACCCAGGTGAGATTATCATTGACGTGAGCGCGGGCAGTACGCGTCAATGCGCGAACGTGAAAGCCGCGGGCGAGCAGGTTATCGATAATATATTTACCGATAAACCCGGTAGCGCCCGTCACCGCGACAGTTTGATTTATGCCAGGGATTCCTGCACATTAAGACTGGCAGCATAAGCCTTCTGATAACGTTTTTTCGCTTCCGCACGGGCAGGCTTGCCGGAGGACGTTCGGGGAATACTGTGGGGCGGCAACAGATCGATAGCCGCGGTCACGCCAAATTCGCTTTGGATCCGTGCCGCCAGCGCGTGGATAAGCTGCCCGCGACGTTCTTCGTCGCTGATCCGACACTGGATCTGCAAAATGATTTTTTCCTGGGCGGTAACAAAAGCAATCGCATCGCCAGAATGAATTTCCGGTTCCTGTTCCGCTATATATTCAATATCCTGCGGCCAGATATTACGGCCACGAATAATAATCAGATCTTTAATGCGTCCGGTGACATACAGATAACCGTCCAGCAGATAACCGAGGTCGCCGGTGTCTAACCAGCCCGTCGCGGCAATCTCGTCTTGCGAAACCTGGTCGCCAAAGTAACCGCTCATCAGACTGGGACCGGAGATGCAAATATGGCCTACCACACGTTCCGCGACCGGCATACCTGCTTCATTGCGGATTTCAATACCATGTTCCGGCAACGCTTTGCCGCAGTTGACGAAAGTCGATACGGCGCGTGTCTCTGCACCCGGCGCGACGGCTTTACCCTGATATTCGAGGATGTCGCGATCCACTTCGTTAACCACAACCCCGGAGGCTTCATCAGAGAAGCTGACAGCCAGCGCATTTTCTGCCAGTCCGTAGCACGGCATGAAAGTTTTATTGTCAAAGTTAACCTGACGGAAACATTCAGCGAATTGATGGAGTTGTTCTGCGGAGATCGGCTCAGCACCAATACCAGCGACGCGCCAGCAGGAAAGATCCAGTTCAGCGAGATCTTTTTCATTCACGCGGCGTTGGCACAATTCATAGCCAAACGGCGGCGCAACGGAAACGGTGCCGCGATTTTTACTGATCAATTTAAGCCATTGCAAAGGACGCATGGCAAAATCCTGAGTGCGCAAATAATCTACTGAAAGTTGCGTGGCGACGGGGGGCAGGAGAAAGCCGACCAGTCCCATATCATGGTAGAAAGGCTGCCAGGAGACGCAGCGGTCGCTAGGGCGTAATTTAATGCCATCGTGGCTTATAGCACGTAGATTAGCCATCACTTCGCGATGGGTGATAATGACGCCACGGGGAAAACGGGTGCTGCCGGAGGTGTACTGGAGGTAGGCGATATCGTTCGGAACTGGACGCTGGAGCGCAACATCGGCTTCCGGTAATGCCTTAAACCAAGCGTGGCTTAAAACATGTAATTCGGGGTTGTTATGCGTCGCGGCATTGACCAGTGGCAACCACTCATCACCAGTGATAATGGCTGCGGGCTGGCAACTTGCCAGTAAACCCTGGAGTTTGGCGCTCCAGGAATCCCGCTGACCGACGCCCATTGGAATCGCCAACGGGACGGCGACTAAGCCAGCATACTGACAGGCAAAAAAAGCCTCTACAAACCCGCTACTCGTTTCGGCAATCAGCGCCACGCGTTCGCCTTTTTTCAGGTTCAGCGATAACAACCGCTTCGCACCAGCTTCGGCACGCGTTTTTAATGTCTGATATTCCAGTTGATCTTCAAGTTGGCAACGTCTGTCATAAAAATTCATTCCGGCTCTACTCAGAGCGGCGTAGTCCAAAGCATCAACCAGCGTTGGAAAATCGGCATAGCGCATAGGTAGGGAATGCGTAAAGATTTTATTAGACATATACACCACGAAAAAATTGGATATCAAAAATAAAATGACAATAATGCGGTGGATTATATAGGCATAAAAGATAAATGAGATAGTATTTTCATCGGTGTGAAAATGAACATTGATTTAAATAATGAGTTTAAGTTTTTTGTTTTTATTATGAATGATATTTAATTTATGAATATATTAAGAAGAAGCCTTGTCCGGTCGCCTTAAATTGACAAAAGGCATTGAGGCGTTTCTGTGTAGCCTCTGACCTTATCATAATCATTAATTAATACTATTTATTCGTCGTTTGTATTCATTGAGTTGATTATTAAGATGCCGCTCGTTGCTGTTGCAACCTGTTTTTCACCATTAATTATTTGTTATCCACAGAGATATGGAATGCGATCTGCTGATGATTAAAATTGAAAAAGTAATTAATAAAAATGACCTTAAGGCATTTATCGCTTTTCCGTCATCACTTTATCCCGACGATCCAAACTGGATACCCCCTTTATTCATTGAACGCAACGAGCATTTGTCTGCGAAAAATCCGGGGACGGACCATATCATCTGGCAGGCGTGGGTGGCAAAAAAAGCGGGGCAGATAGTTGGGCGTATTACCGCGCAAATAGATACCTTGCACCGTGAGCGTTACGGTGAAGATACCGGTCATTTCGGCATGATTGACGCCATTGATGATCCGCAGGATTTTGCCGCGTTGTTTGGCGCAGCGGAAGCGTGGTTGAAGTCACAAGGTGCAAGTAAGATCAGCGGGCCTTTCAGCCTGAATATCAATCAGGAAAGCGGATTACTGATTGAAGGTTTTGACACACCACCCTGTGCGATGATGCCACACGGCAAACCGTGGTATGCCGCGCATATTGAACAACTGGGTTATCACAAAGGCATTGATTTACTGGCGTGGTGGATGCAGCGAACCGATCTCACTTTCTCTCCGGCGCTAAAAAAACTGATGGATCAGGTGCGCAAAAAGGTGACCATTCGCTGCATCAATCGTCAGCGGTTTGCCGAAGAGATGCAGATCCTGCGTGAGATTTTCAACTCTGGCTGGCAGCACAACTGGGGATTTGTGCCGTTTACCGAACATGAATTCGCGACCATGGGCGACCAACTTAAATATCTGGTGCCGGACGATATGATCTACATCGCTGAGATTGATTCTGCACCCTGCGCGTTTATTGTGGCTTGCCTAACATCAACGAGGCGATTGCCGATCTGAACGGATCGCTCTTTCCCTTCGGCTGGGCAAAATTGCTGTGGCGTTTGAAAGTCAGCGGTGTGCGAACTGCGCGAGTACCGCTGATGGGCGTGCGCGACGAGTATCAGTTCAGCCGCATCGGCCCGGTGATTGCGCTGTTATTGATTGAAGCCTTACGCGATCCGTTTGCCCGCCGGAAGATCGATGCGCTGGAGATGTCATGGATCCTCGAAACCAATACAGGCATGAATAACATGCTGGAACGCATTGGGGCGGAGCCGTACAAGCGTTACCGATTGTATGAAAAGCAAATTTAATACCAGATCCTGTTTAGCGCAGGGGCGGTCATTCGGGAGAGGGTATAGATGAACAGATTTAACACCAGATCCTGTTAAGTGCAGGGGCGGTCCCCTCGCCTTGGGGATAGGGTAAAACTCTGCTCACATTCCCACCTTGTTCATCTCCAGCGGCACCGCCGAGCGAATCAAATGGTGGCCTTCCAGCTCGATATCGTGGAGATTCTTTTTCACGGTCCGTACATGATCGCGCGCTGCGCGCTGAGCGACGTGCGGCAGCCGCTGCAACACCGCGTTGTAGATCCGCGCATGCTGGCGATCGATCTGCTTTTTTTGCTGTGGTCGATGGTAGAGATTATTTACGCTGGCAAACACTGAATTAAACATCAGATCGGTCAATGATTGCAGCGTAAACACCAGCACCTGATTGTGAGAAGCCTGACAAATGGCGAGATGGAAAGCGTGATCCAACTGCGCATGTTCGATCAGCGAAATCTCTTTGTGGTTCTCACTGGCGGCGAGCATTTTTTCATAACAGCGGGTTATCACAACAAAATCAGCCTGCGTTCCCAGCGTTGCCGCCAGCCTTGCCGATTCGCCCTCCAGTAATGCGCGAACGTCGAGCAGATCGTACAGCGTTCGCGGCTGCGTACTGAACAGATGGATCAGCGGGCTGGTGTCCTGCTCCCGATTAAGCCGTGCGACATGAGAATCGCGACCCTGCGCCGTTTCAATAATCCCGCGCCCGCGCAGCACGGTCAGCCCTTCACGCAGTGCGGAGCGTGAGAAGCCGAGCTTTTCACACAGTCGACGTTCCGAGGGAAGCGGCTGACCGACCTTCAGTACGCCGTCGATAATTAACCGTTCGATACTCTCTGCAACCACTTCGCAAATAGGGCGACGTTCATCTTTCATTCCCGGACCTCGTGCACAGGTAGGACCAATTTTTCTGTTCTTAACTCGCAAAACACGCACATCACGCAAGTGATTATGTTACATCAATTTAACATTAAGTTAACCAAGACAAGGTCACAGAGCTGGAAAAAAAATGGTCTGACCGGTAGCTAAAGAGATAGACGAAAACGAAAAGCCCGCTTAATAACTGTTCACAGAAGCAGCGCGCAAAAATCAGCTGCCACACAACACAACAAAGCGAAGCCTACTCATGAGCATCTTGTACGAAGAGCGTCTTGATGGCGCTTTACCCGATGTCGACCGCACATCGGTACTGATGGCACTGCGTGAGCATGTCCCTGGACTTGAGATCCTGCATACCGATGAGGAGATCATTCCTTACGAGTGTGACGGGTTGAGCGCGTATCGCACGCGTCCATTACTGGTTGTTCTGCCTAAGCAAATGGAACAGGTGACAGCGATTCTGGCTGTCTGCCATCGCCTGCGTGTACCGGTGGTGACCCGTGGTGCAGGCACCGGGCTTTCTGGTGGCGCGCTGCCGCTGGAAAAAGGTGTGTTGTTGGTGATGGCGCGCTTTAAAGAGAGCCTCGACATTAACCCCGTTGGTCGCCGCGCGCGCGTGCAGCCGGGCGTATGTAACCTGGCGATCTCCTAGGCCGTTGCGCCGCATAATCTCTATTACGCGCCGGATCCTTCCTCACAAATCGCCTGTTCAATTGGCGGCAATGTGGCGGAAAATGCCGGTGGCGTCCACTGCCTGAAATATGGTCTGACCGTACATAACCTGCTGAAAATTGAAGTGCAAACGCTGGACGGCGAGGCGCTGACGCTGGGATCGGACGCGCTGGATTCACCTGGTTTTGACCTGCTGGCGCTGTTCACCGGATCGGAAGGTATGCTCGGCGTGACCACCGAAGTGACGGTAAAACTGCTGCCGAAGCCGCCCGTGGCGCGGGTTCTGTTAGCCAGCTTTGACTCGGTAGAAAAAGCCGGACTTGCGGTTGGTGACATCATCGCCAATGGCATTATCCCCGGCGGGCTGGAGATGATGGATAACCTGTCGATCCGCGCGGCGGAAGATTTTATTCATGCCGGTTATCCCGTCGACGCCGAAGCGATTTTGTTATGCGAACTGGACGGCGTGGAGTCTGACGTACAGGAAGACTGCGAGCGGGTTAACTACATCTTGTTGAAAGCGGGCGCGACTGACGTCCGTTTGGCACAGGACGAAGCAGAGCGCGTACGTTTCTGGGCCGGTCTCAAAAATGCGTTCCCGGCGGTAGGACGTATCTCCCCGGATTACTACTGCATGGATGGCACCATCCCGCGTCGCGCCCTGCCTGGCGTACTGGAAGGCATTGCCCGTTTATCGCAGCAATATGATTTACGTGTTGCCAACGTCTTTCATGCCGGAGATGGCAACATGCACCCGTTAATCCTTTTCGATGCCAACGAACCTGGTGAATTTGCCCGCGCGGAAGAGCTGGGCGGGAAGATCCTCGAACTCTGCGTTGAAGTTGGCGGCAGCATCAGTGGGGAACATGGCATCGGGCGAGAAAAAATCAATCAAATGTGCGCCCAGTTCAACAGCGATGAAATCACGACCTTCCATGCGGTCAAGGCGGCGTTTGACCCCGATGGTTTGCTGAACCCTGGGAAAAACATTCCCACGCTACACCGCTGTGCTGAATTTGGTGCCATGCATGTGCATCACGGTCATTTACCTTTTCCTGAACTGGAGCGCTTTTGATGCTACGCGAGTGTGATTACAGTCAGGCGCTGCTGGAGCAGGTGAATCAGGCAATTAGCGATAAAACGCCGCTGGTGATTCAGGGCAGCAATAGCAAAGCCTTTTTAGGTCGCCCAGTCACCGGGCAAACGCTGGATGTGCGTTGTCATCGCGGCATTGTTAATTACGACCCGACCGAGCTGGTGATAACCGCTCGTGCCGGAACGCCGCTGGTGGCGATTGAAGCGGCGCTGGAGAGCGCCGGGCAAATGCTTCCCTGCGAGCCGCCGCATTATGGTGAAGAAGCCACCTGGGGCGGGATGGTCGCCTGCGGGCTGGCGGGGCCGCGTCGCCCGTGGAGCGGTTCGGTCCGCGATTTTGTCCTCGGCACGCGCATCATTACCGGCACTGGAAAACATCTGCGTTTTGGTGGCGAAGTGATGAAAAACGTTGCCGGATACGATCTCTCACGGTTAATGGCCGGAAGCTACGGTTGTCTTGGCGTGCTCACTGAAATCTCAATGAAAGTGTTACCGCGACCGCGTGCCTCTCTGAGCCTGCGTCGGGAAATCAGCCTGCAAGAAGCCATGAGTGAAATCGCCGAGTGGCAACTCCAGCCATTACCCATTAGTGGCTTATGTTACTTCGACAATGCGTTGTGGATCCGCCTTGAGGGCGGCGAAGGATCGGTAAAAGCAGCGCGTGAACTGCTGGGTGGCGAAGAGGTTGTGGGTCAGTTCTGGCAGCAATTGCGTGAACAACAACTGCCGTTCTTCTCGTTACCAGGTACCTTATGGCGCATTTCATTACCCAGCGATGCGCCGATGATGGATTTACCCGGCGAGCAACTGATCGACTGGGGCGGGGCGTTACGCTGGCTGAAATCGACAGCCGATGACAATCAAATCCATCGCATCGCCCGCAACGCTGGCGGTCATGCGACCCGCTTTAGTGCCGGAGATGGTGGCTTTGCCCCGCTATCGGCTCCTTTATTCCGCTATCACCAGCAGCTTAAACAGCAGCTCGACCCTTGCGGCGTGTTTAACCCCGGTCGCATGTACGCGGAACTTTGAGGAGCAGGCTATGCAAACCCGATTAACCGAAGAGATGCGGCAGAACGCGCGCTGGAAGCCGACAGCATCCTGTGCGCCTGTGTTCACTGCGGATTTTGTACCGCAACCTGCCCAACCTATCAGCTTCTGGGCGATGAACTGGACGGGCCGCGCGGGCGCATCTATCTGATTAAACAGGTGCTGGAAGGCAACGAAGTCACGCTTAAAACACAGGAGCATCTCGATCGCTGCCTCACTTGCCGCAATTGTGAAACCACCTGTCCTTCTGGTGTGCGCTATCACAATTTGCTGGATATCGGGCGTGATATTGTCGAGCAGAAAGTGAAACGCCCACTGCCGGAGCGAATGCTGCGCGAAGGATTGCGCCAGGTAGTGCCGCGTCCGGCGGTCTTCCGTGCGCTGACGCAGGTAGGGCTGGTGCTGCGACCGTTTTTACCGGAACAGGTCAGAGCAAAACTGCCTGCTGAAACGGTGAAAGCTAAACCGCGTCCGCCGCTGCGCCATAAGCGTCGGGTTTTAATGCTGGAAGGCTGCGCCCAGCCTACGCTTTCGCCCAACACCAACGCGGCAACTGCGCGAGTGCTGGATCGTCTGGGGATCAGCGTCATGTCAGCTAACGAAGCAGGCTGTTGTGGCGCGGTGGACTATCATCTTAATGCGCAGGAGAAAGGGTTGGCACGGGCGCGCAATAATATTGATGCCTGGTGGCCCGCGATTGAAGCAGGTGCCGAGGCAATTTTGCAAACCGCCAGCGGTTGCGGCGCGTTCGTCAAAGAGTATGGGCAGATGCTGAAAAACGATGCGTTATATGCCGATAAAGCGCGTCAGGTCAGTGAACTGGCGGTCGATTTAGTCGAACTTCTGCGCGAGGAACCGCTGGAAAAACTGGCAATTCGCGGCGATAAAAAACTGGCCTTCCACTGCCCGTGTACCCTACAACATGCGCAAAAGCTGAACGGCGAAGTGGAAAAAGTGTTACTTCGTCTTGGATTTACCTTAACGGACGTTCCCGACAGCCATCTGTGCTGCGGTTCAGCGGGAACATATGCGTTAACGCATCCCGATCTGGCACGCCAGCTGCGGGATAACAAAATGAATGCGCTGGAAAGCGGCAAACCGGAAATGATCGTCACCGCCAACATTGGTTGCCAGACGCATCTGGCGAGCGCCGGTCGTACCTCTGTGCGTCACTGGATTGAAATTGTAGAACAAGCCCTTGAAAAGGAATAAAAAAATGAAAACTAAAGTCATTCTTAGCCAGCAAATGGCGAGTGCAATTATTGCCGCAGGTCAGGAAGAGGCGCAGAAAAATAACTGGTCTGTTTCCATTGCTGTTGCCGATGACGGCGGTCATCTGCTGGCGTTAAGTCGCATGGACGATTGCGCGCCGATTGCGGCTTACATCTCCCAGGAGAAAGCGCGTACCGCCGCGCTGGGGCGTCGTGAAACTAAGGGCTATGAAGAGATGGTGAACAACGGACGTACCGCGTTCGTGACTGCGCCGTTACTGACGTCGCTGGAAGGCGGCGTACCGGTTGTTGTTGATGGGCAAATTATTGGTGCCGTGGGCGTTTCTGGTTTAACCGGAGCACAGGATGCGCAGGTCGCGAAAGTGGCAGCAGCGGTGTTGGCGAAATAAGCGAAAACGAGGAGAGAAACAATGAGTCAAACCATAACCCAGGGCCGTTTACGCATTGACGCCAATTTTAAACGTTTTGTGGATGGAGAAGTTTTGCCGGGCGTGGAACTGGACGCTGCTGCATTCTGGCACAATGTTGATGAGATCGTTCACGATCTGGCACCAGAAAATCGTCAGTTGCTGGCAGAACGCGATCGCATTCAGGCGGCGCTTGATGAGTGGCATCGCAGCAATCCGGGGCCGGTAAAAGATAAAGCGGCCTATAAATCTTTCCTTCGTGAACTGGGCTACCTGGTGCCGCAACCGGAGCGCGTGACGGTGGAAACCACGGGCATTGACAGCGAAATCACCAGTCAGGCGGGGCCACAGCTGGTGGTTCCGGCAATGAACGCCCGCTACGCGCTGAACGCGGCGAACGCTCGCTGGGGCTCACTGTACGATGCGTTATACGGCAGCGACATCATCCCGCAGGAAGGGGCGATGGTCAGTGGCTACGATCCGCAGCGCGGTGAGCAGGTTATCGCCTGGGTTCGACGTTTCCTCGATGAATCACTACCGCTGGAAAACGGCAGCTATCAGGATGTGGTGGCGTTTAAGGTGGTCGATAAACAATTACGCATCCAGTTGAAAAATGGTAAAGAAACCACGTTACGTACTCCAGCACAGTTTGTCGGTTACCGTGGCGATGCCGCTGCGCCGACCTGCATTTTGCTGAAAAATAACGGCCTGCATATTGAACTGCAAATTGATGCCAACGGGCGGATTGGCAAAGACGATCCGGCGCACATCAACGATGTTATCGTCGAAGCTGCTATCAGTACCATTCTCGACTGCGAAGATTCGGTCGCGGCGGTTGATGCGGAAGATAAAATCCTGCTGTACCGCAATCTGCTGGGCCTGATGCAGGGGACTCTGCAAGAGAAAATGGAGAAAAACGGTCGGCAAATCGTACGTAAACTGAATGACGATCGTCAGTACACCGCCGCCGATGGCTCTGAAATTTCTCTGCACGGACGCTCGTTGCTGTTTATCCGCAACGTGGGTCATTTGATGACCATTCCTGTGATTTGGGACAGCGAAGGCAATGAAATCCCGGAAGGTATTCTTGATGGCGTCATGACTGGCGCGATTGCCCTCTATGATTTAAAAGTGCAGAAAAACTCGCGCACTGGCAGCGTCTATATTGTGAAACCGAAAATGCACGGTCCGCAGGAAGTGGCGTTCGCCAACAAACTGTTTACCCGCATTGAGACAATGCTCGGTATGGCACCGAATACCCTGAAAATGGGCATTATGGATGAAGAACGCCGGACCTCGCTGAACTTGCGTAGCTGTATCGCTCAGGCGCGCAACCGCGTGGCGTTCATCAATACCGGTTTCCTCGACCGTACCGGCGATGAAATGCATTCGGTGATGGAAGCTGGCCCGATGCTGCGTAAAAACCAGATGAAATCGACGCCGTGGATCAAAGCCTACGAACGTAATAACGTGCTTTCCGGTCTGTTCTGTGGGCTGCGCGGTAAAGCGCAAATCGGTAAAGGCATGTGGGCAATGCCGGACCTGATGGCAGACATGTACAGCCAGAAGGGCGACCAACTGCGTGCCGGGGCAAACACAGCCTGGGTTCCGTCACCAACCGCTGCTACGCTCCATGCGCTGCACTACCACCATACCAACGTACAGAGCGTGCAAGCCAACATTGCCCAGACCGAGTTCAGTGCTGAATTTGAACCGCTGCTGGACGATCTGCTGACTATTCCGGTGGCTGAAAACGCTAACTGGTCGGCGCAAGAGATCCAACAAGAGCTGGATAACAACGTGCAGGGGATTCTGGGGTACGTGGTGCGTTGGGTGGAGCAGGGGATTGGTTGTTCAAAAGTGCCGGATATTCACAACGTGGCGCTGATGGAAGACCGCGCAACGCTGCGTATCTCCAGCCAGCATATCGCCAACTGGTTACGTCACGGTATTCTGACCAAAGAACAGGTGCAGGCGTCGCTGGAGAATATGGCGAAAGTGGTTGATCAGCAAAATGCTGGCGATCCGGCTTATCGTCCGATGGCGGGGAATTTCGCTAACTCGTGTGCTTTTAAAGCTGCCAGCGATTTAATCTTCCTCGGCGTGAAACAGCCAAACGGTTATACCGAACCGTTATTACACGCCTGGCGTTTACGCGAAAAAGAAAGTCATTAATAGCGTCAAAAAAGCCCCGGCAAGTTTTATTGTCGGGGCTATGATAGTAACTGCGGTAGTACATTTATCCCGGAAATAACCGGAGCGATTATCAGGGTTTAACAATATTAAATACCCGTAGCGCATTACTAGCGGGCCTAAAACAACAATATGGACATCTTAACGATACTCTGCGCCTGCGTGTGCGGAACAGAAACCCTTACCCGATATACTTGTTATGCCAGAGGTAGCAATTGCGTTAGCGGCGTACTGTTGCTGTAAAGTATAACGCCTATATTTTACAGTTCAGTCCTCTTTTGCTTATTACAACCTTAAGTATATCAAGCATATAAAGATAATAAGAGACTGAACAATATGGTTACCTGGACCCAAATGTATATGCCGATGGGAGGACTGGGGCTATCCGCTCTGGTCGCCCTGATCCCGATAATATTCTTCTTCGTTGCACTCGCGGTATTACGTCTGAAAGGACATGTTGCTGGAGCAATAACCCTTATATTATCTATCCTGATTGCGATATTCGCCTTTAAAATGCCGATTGATATGGCATTTGCTGCTGCGGGCTATGGCTTTATTTATGGATTATGGCCAATTGCGTGGATTATTGTCGCGGCGGTGTTCCTGTATAAATTAACCGTTGCCAGCGGGCAGTTCGATATTATCCGCAGCTCGGTTATCTCCATCACCGACGATCAGCGTTTGCAGGTGTTACTGATTGGTTTCTCCTTTGGTGCGTTGCTGGAAGGAGCTGCTGGCTTTGGTGCGACGGTGGCGTTTGGTGCGTTGGGCGTGCCGATTCTGGTCGCCGGTCAGGTAACGGGAATCGATCCGTTCCACATTGGCGCAATGGCGGGACGTCAGTTACCGTTCCTGTCGGTTCTTGTGCCGTTCTGGCTGGTAGCAATGATGGACGGCTGGAAAGGGGTGAAAGAGACGTGGCCAGCGGCGCTGGTTGCTGGGGGAAGCTTCGCTGTCACTCAGTTCTTTACCTCTAACTATATTGGTCCGGAACTGCCGGATATTACTTCGGCGCTGGTGAGTATCGTCTCACTCGCTTTATTCCTTAAAGTCTGGCGGCCGAAAAATACCGAAACGGCAATCAGCATGGGGCAATCCGCAGGTGCGATGGTGGTAAATAAGCCATCTTCTGGCGGTCCCGTGCCTTCAGAATATAGTCTGGGGCAAATCATTCGTGCGTGGTCACCGTTTTTAATCTTAACGGTGCTGGTCACCATCTGGACCATGAAGCCGTTTAAAGCGTTATTTGCTCCGGGCGGCGCGTTTTATTCACTGGTGATTAATTTCCAGATCCCTCATTTGCATCAACAAGTGTTGAAAGCGGCACCCATTGTCGCCCAACCAACGCCAATGGATGCGGTGTTTAAATTCGACCCTCTCTCGGCTGGCGGCACCGCTATTTTTATTGCGGCGATTATCTCTATCTTCATCCTCGGCGTGGGCATCAAGAAAGGGATTGGCGTCTTTGCCGAAATGCTAATTAGTCTGAAGTGGCCGATATTGTCGATTGGCATGGTGCTGGCATTCGCCTTCGTCACCAACTATTCCGGCATGTCCACCACGCTGGCGCTGGTACTGGCAGGTACAGGCGTGATGTTCCCGTTTTTCTCACCGTTTCTCGGCTGGCTGGGCGTATTCCTTACCGGGTCGGACACTTCTTCAAACGCCCTGTTTGGTTCACTGCAATCGACCACGGCGCAGCAAATCAACGTCTCTGACACTCTGCTGGTGGCAGCAAATACCAGCGGCGGCGTAACTGGCAAGATGATCTCCCCGCAATCTATCGCCGTGGCCTGCGCCGCGACGGGCATGGTGGGCCGAGAATCTGAACTGTTCCGCTACACCGTGAAGCACAGTCTGATTTTTGCCAGCGTTATCACCCTGCTGCAGGCGTATGTGTTTACCGGGATGTTAGTCTCGTAAATCAATAAAGCCGGATGAAGGTAAATATCACCCGGCTTTCCATTTGTCTGTCGTTTATCTCGCCAGGGAACCGTTTTTACGATTGGCTTCTTTATACGTAGTCTCCGTTTTACGATGCGAATTGTTTAATATTTATACAACTTGGCTTCTGTGCTGGTTATAAAGTACCCACTTTCATGAGATCAATTTTAGTATGTTATTACATTGCTTCATCTGTTGCTTTCATGACGAATGGCGTTTTTTCTCTTATTTATATTTTTCACTAGAACAATGAGTAGATCAAAATTCCCAAAACTCCCAAAAACATAAGATTATTCGCAAAGCTGATTTTGCAGAATAATGAGAACTTTTAAGATTTGTCGAGGATCAATTTTAAGCAATTTATCTCCACTTGTTACATAAAAGATGCCGTTAGGTTAATAAGTTAATCTTGCTATAACAGTGTTCGTTACTGCCTATTAATAAAGATATTTGGGATAGGGTAACGTGGATGAGGATTCGAAATCATCCGTCTTGCGGAAAGTGAAATGTTGGCAGATGTTAATATTATGTATGTATTTTAACTCCAACAACACACCAATCATTTTGTTAGAAATAAGAAAATTTATGGTTAAATAATTTGGTGATTATGAAGCATTAAATCGTAATGCCAAATATTGTTCGCTTTGGAGAGTATTATTGCCTGTTTGTGTCTGTTGAGCAGAAAAATCATCTGAATTTGAATACTTTTATTAGGTGTGAATAAATGAAAAAATCATTAAAATCATTAAAATCATTAAAATCATTAAAATCATTAAAATCATTAAAATCATTAACTTATATGAATATTTCAGAGTTGGAGTTCGAATGTTGACACCTGAGTATTTCCTGCTAAAAATAGCCCTGCTTTACGGATGGTTGTATTGCAATAACACGAAAGTAGTAAGAGATTAAAGGTATCTGTCAGCGATAACTCTGCAAGTGATGACATTTTGTAAACCAAATAATGTAAATCAGCAATGTATCTTTTCACTTAATTATAACAAATGTGGTATTCACTAAGAATCTGATACGAGCTTACATCACGACTATTTTAGTCTCATCGCGGGATACAGGGATGCACCGATGGATCTCAGCACACCGTAATGCAATACCTGAACAAATAGAACAGTAAAGTGGTTCAGTATTAATGAAAGCTCTTATTTTCCGTTGGGAAAACTTAAAATAGATGAGAAGGCTTTTTGATTTCTTATGTGATCTCATTTCGAGTATTGAGAAATTTGTGATTTTTAAATTTTTCAATAAGCCCTGTAAGGGATTGGGGTTTTATGAGAAATAAAGAGACGTATTGTCTTTGTTTAAACGGTACGTAAATTGGGTAATGCTGCCAACTTACTGATTTAGTGTATGATGGTGATTTTAAGGTGCTTGCGTGGCTTCCATTTCCATCAGATGTCCTTCCTGCTCCGCTACTGAAGGCGTGGTGCGTAACGGCAAAAGCACTGCCGGACATCAGCGCTATCTCTGCTCTCATTGCCGTAAAACATGGCAACTACAGTTCACTTACACC